>JBKJKS010000067.1:0-5604 GCA_046597295.1 Saprospiraceae bacterium | reverse complement strand
TTCCGCCGCACCATGTTCATCCAGCTGGATTTGCGCATCGTGGTGGCCCAGCCGATCTACGAAGGTGGCGTTGGCGTGCCGGGCGCCGAGCTGCATCCGCTTGGAGCCGCCATCGCCGTTGGTGAGCAGCACCGCACAACCGCTGCCCGGCTGTTCATCTTGCCCCAGGCGGGTCCAGCCAATCAAATGTGGGTCATCGAAATAGTCGTGCTGCTCGCCATAGGCCAGGTGCCGGCGGGCCTGGAGCAAGGCCGGCAATGCGCCGACCGGCGCCAGATGGACCGTGTGATCCTGGCCGTCGTTGCCTTTATCAGTGTATTCCGCGCCGTATAGATCGGGGTGAAATACGCAGGGCAGCCCTTGCTCCCGCAGCAGGATCAACGCATACGCCAGGGGCTTGAACCAATAGTCTACGGGTGACTGCAGGTCCTGCAACGGCTGCGTATCGTGGTTGTCGACCAGCGTGACGGCGTTGAACGGCGCCAATTGAACCAGGGTGCCGTCGAAAATCGTCCGCATATCGAAGTGCTGACCGGCGCGCGAAGCCTCGTAGAATCTATAGTGCAGGGGTGCATCGAAGAGCGACATCCGTCCTTCCACCACGTGCAGGTAGCGTTCCAGCGGTGCCATGTTCTGGTGCCAGTATTCGCCGACGGCGAACAAGGGCTTCCCGGTGACCGCCCGGAGATAATCGAGCCACTCATTGAAAAAAGTGGGCGTCATGTGCTTGATGGCATCCAGGCGGAAGCCATCTGCGCCGGTGGTTTCCACAAACCACTTTCCCCAGCGTTTTAATTCTTCGCGCACCTGATCGTTGCGGAACTCGATGTCCGTGTACATCAGGTAGTCGTAGTTGCCCAGCTCGTTGTCCACCAGGCCCGCCCATTCTTCTTCGAAGTCATGCTGGATGGTGAAAATGCCCTGGTCCGCATGGTCGTGGGCATAGTCGACGCCGGAAAAGTGATACCAGTGCCACTCAAAATCCGAGTATTGGCCCTGCCGTCCGGGGAAGTGGAAATGGGTGAAGCCTTCAATTTCGTAGCTTTCGCTCAGGTATTCATGGCGGTTGTCGGGATTGACCTTGCGCACCCAGAACTTTTCCGCGCCGTCCGCGCCGGCTTTATGGTTCAGCACGACATCCGCCAGAATACTCAGGCCAGCCTGGTGAGCGGCTTCGCTGGCCCGCAGGTATTCTTCTTTGGTGCCGTACTTGGTCCGCACCGAGCTTTTCTGATCGAACTCGCCCAGATCGTACAGGTCATAAGCGTCGTAACCGACGCTCAGCCCACCGGCATTGGCCTTGTAGGCGGGCGGCAGCCACAACACATCGATGCCTGCAGATTTAAGCTGTTGCGCCTCGGCCGTCAGCTGATTCCATAAGGAACCGTCGGCCGGTAAATACCAATGAAAGAACTGGAGGAGGGTGGCGTTTTGCATTATACTTCTTTTCTAACCTCTGGTGAAAGACTGGCGGTCGAATCACGGGTCGGGATTTCTTTCTTTTCCACAAAAACCGCGTAGCTGTTGGGGGAAATTTTATTGCCGTACTTATTGGCGTAGACTTTGGTAAACTCTGCGCCGAAATATAGAATGGCCGATGAATAATAGATCCACAGCACGATGAGGACGACTGCTCCGGCGGCTCCGTAAACCGACAGGGTGGCCGAGCGGCTCAGGTAGTAGTTGATCAGCCATTTGCCGGCCAGGAATAAGACGGCGGTAAATATGGAACCGGTGATGACATCGCGCCATTTCACTTTAGCATCGGGCAGCACCTTGAAGACCACTGCAAAGAGCAGCACGACGGTACCCATATTGATCACGTTGGTGACAATCCAGCTGAGCCAGGCCGCTTCGCCGATCCGCTTGTTCATAAATTCGTACACGATGGCGAGCATGGCACTCAGGACCAGGGAAACCAGCAGTAAAAAGCCGATCCCCACGATGAGGGAAAAAGAGAGCAGGCGGTTCTGCAGAAATTTCAGCCAGCCGCGCTTGGGCTTCGCCTTCAGGCTCCAGATCGAATTGATGGAATCCTGGATTTCCAGGAACACCCCGGTAGCGCCAAAGATGAGCGTCGCAACACCGATGCCGGTGGCCAGCGGCGTAGCGCCGGAGACGTGGGCATTGCGGATCATCTCCTGGAGCTGCAAGGCCCCGACGGTACCCAATAACCCCTCAAACTGGGTATATAAATAGCCTTCGGCCGCCTCTCTGCCCAGCCATATGCTGCTGACCGCAATGACGATGATCAGCATGGGGGCCATCGAAAAAAGGGTGTAATAAGACAGGGAAGCGCTGAACTTCAGGGCATTATCCGCGCTGAACTCTTTAGCCGCCTGGCCGACCAGCTTGAAAAAATCAAGCAGTTTTCGCCAGCTGTACTGAAAAACATTACCGGTGACGGGAGCAGTATCGTCCATGATGCGCACATTTTATACTTAGTAAACAGTAGGTACTTACATAGTACTGATTCATGGCGGCAAAGAAAAAGAAAAAAAAGTGCCGGAACAAGGTTATCGTTCCGGCACAGTTAGGCTGTGACTAATATCAATACTTAGCCGATTTTCGCATGCAACCTGGCGGCATCCCGAATGCTGTCGTGGGCGGATTTCAACTCCGATTGCTGTTCGGCAATCATCTGACGAACGTTATCCGGCAGATGGGCATCGCTTTCCATTGCTTCCTGATAGGCGCGCTGGGCAGCGTCCTCCCCGAATTCACAGGAGTCCAGGATGGATTTGCGGTCTTTACCGGTCAGGGTGGCTTTAAAGTCCATCCAGACCCGGAATAATTTGCCCCGCATGGTCGAGTCCGTCACCGGCTCACCACCCATGGAACGAATAGTTTGCTGCCAATGGCTGACGTATTTGCGGCTTTGATCGGCATACTTACCAAATACGGCTTTCAGATCGACATCCACGTCTTCTACGTCTTCGATGGCGCGTTCGTACCCGAATACGCGATCATAGTTGATACGCACCAATTCATTGAGGGCGTCCACTAATTCTTCATTGTTTTGCATGGTGTTTGTCATTTTATGATTGTTTTTTAATCCACCTTTTTTATTAAAAAAACCAAGCCATTTAGCCCGGTGGAGGTTTAGAAATGGGTTGGGAAAGGCGCACCCCAAGCTGTGTAAAGCTCGGGCTACAAAATCATTGACCACAGGAGACATAATTGTGGCGTACGTCAGCAGGAACTGGAAAACACGACTCAACCCTCGGCATACACCATGCCACCCGGCTTGAGTTCATCGAAATTGCGCCGGAGCAGCAGCATGGCCTGCCGCAGCCGGGTCTTGAGGGTGCCTAATGGAATACCGACCTCTTCGGCGGCCTCCTGCTGGCTGAAGCCTTGAAAATAAACCAGATCAACCAGCCGGTAATATTTATTATCGAGGCGTCCGGCTACTTGCCGAATATCCAGGGAGTCTACTTGCAGGGGTTCGGCACGCAGGGTATAAGTCAGCGTACTGATATCGTCGGTATAGGCATACTGGCGGAAATGACTGGTCCGGGTGGCATCGATGGCGGTGTTACGGGCAATATTGAGTAACCACGTGAAAAGCCGGCCCTTGGACGCATCGTAGGCCGCACTGCACCGCCACACTTTAACAAAGGTGTCCTGGAGCACTTGTTCGGCCAGTTCCTGGGAACGCACAATCCGCAATACGATATTGAAAAGTGCCGGGCCATAGGCTTCATACAGATCGCCAATAACGGCGGGATCGGCCTGTTGAAAACGTCTTATAATCGTATCTTCCATAATCCGGGAGGTTGGTCATTTTGAAATGTGCGGGAAATGCTTCGGATGCCAGGATAGATGTGTGGATAAGTAAGGAACAGTGTAAGCACCAGTTATACTTATCTTAAAATAATGTGCCATCGGGTAGTGATTTCGACTACGCTGCCACCGGTATGCTTGGCTGAATTCGAAGGAGGGATGGACGAAACTGCGCGCTTTTCGGTCTTTTTTGTCCATAATAACGCAATAATGACAAAATTTGAATGGCGGTCAGGCCAGCGGACAATTGACCCGCCATCCCTGGCCCCCACCGATAAAAGCAGGACTTTAGTCCGCCACTGGCAAAACCGATCCTGCTCCATACATCCCGGAGATTCACTCTGCTTTTATAATATTCACGGCTGGGTCGGTGACGGCATCGAGGGGATTGTGCTGACCGTGCAGCAAATCCTCATCATGCTCATTGGTCTTGCCCTTCATGCTCTTGACGGTCTGCTTGGCGGTCGGCATTTTAGCCTTGACGTCGGCGCCCGAATGGCTGGCCGCCAGCTGGTCGTTGTCCACAGACTGGTTATTTAAGGACAAGCTGCCTTGTATGCCGTCGTCCATGGTCTTTCCAGTGGCTATGGAGGCCATCATTTTCAAAAAGGACACCATTTTACCATGCTTGGTATCCCAGTAAAAACCCTCCTGCGGGGTCACCTTGATCAGCCGCAGATCCGCATCATCCTTACCGGCCTGAAACCAGACTTTCGCCAGGGGCGTCCACAGCTCATCAATTTTGGCCCGATCGTGCAGAATTTCGGCCGTACCGTACACCGTCAGGTAGGAGGAGTCGCCATTATTGACATAAATAACCTGTACACGGCTATCCTGTTCGATGTCGCGGTTATGCTGGCTGGCATTGCTGCTGAAAAACCAGATGGCACCGGTGGTTTCGTCCACTTGCTGCGTGGACATGGGGCAGGTGGAAAAAGGCAACTGGGTTAAATTGGTGCAGAGCATGGCAATGCGGGCATCCGCAGCCAGTTCCTGTAATTTACCGATCGCTTCCTGGGAATCAAAATTTTTTACGTCGCTCATAATGGTTGCTGGATATGATGAAACAGTGTAACTAAAGTAGGTGCAGAATGGTTTATAATATTCGGCAGGGCACCGTCAGGCGGTTGCCCATGCCTGGGGGCTCATCAGCAGCCGTTAATCGTCCGCTCTGTAGCCGGCATAAAGGCATAAAACGGGAAAAAGGACGAGCCGCGAACGGCTGTCCTTCCTGCAAACAGCATAAACCCTTGTCTCAAAAAGTGCTCTCTGTATTGTCGTAGTCACTATCGCGCTGACGGGTAGCGGAGGAATCGCGCTCGTCATCATCGTCCAGATCGTCCGTACCGTCCATACCGGTGTCATTATCCTCCATTTCATCGTCTTCGACTTCTTCGTCCAGCTCGTCTTCTTCCGGACTCGAACTGTATTGATTTGGCCGCTGAGTGGACCCGTCGGTGTAGTTTCGATCGTTGCCGCTTTGCTGGGTGGTACCGTAGCCGGTCGTACCGACGTTGCGCTCCTGCTCGTCATACTGTTGGCGGTTGGGATCGCTGGGATTTTGGTTTTGGGAGGTGCTTGATTGACGATTTTCGTCTTTCTGCGAGGGCTGATTGTAATTTTCCATGGTGCCAGATTTATAGTGAAAGTTGATCAGTGGGAAAGGGAGGGTGGAGAACATACATTCCCCACCCTCCCTGTTTTTTGGATGGCCAACCTTATCTGGTTTTGCCGGAATCCTTCGTGTCACTGCCACTGGTACGCGACGAGGTTTTGCTTTCGCCATCTTTACCGCTCTTGCCGGTGGTGCCTTTGGAA
>JBKJKS010000045.1:0-4498 GCA_046597295.1 Saprospiraceae bacterium | reverse complement strand
ACAGCCCGCTATGCAGCAGGCAGAGGAAAAAGGCGTAGCGTAGCGTCATATTTTCAGGTGTTGAATCGCCGGAACGGCGGGCCTCAAAGTTCAGCTTTTGCTTTAAATAAAAAAAGCGGTGTGCCGTTGCACACCGCCGAGAACAAAACCCATTCTATCGTATGAAGCAAAACTGTTAACCAGGTAGAGGGCGTTTACGAAAAATGCATCCGTAAACGGGTAATCAAACGGCGATCGGCAGGGAATTCAAATCGCGGAAAAGAATCTTTTTGCGATTAAAATACAGCACGTTGGACCGTTTGAGCTGATTGAGGACCGCCGTCACCATCTGGCGACTGGTACCCGTCAGGTCGGCAATATCCTGGTGGGTCATATTGTGTTTGACCAGGGTCTCAAAGCCAACGCGGCGACCCTGTTCGATGCCCATTTGATGCAGGAATTCCATAATCCGGCTTTTCGAATCTTTCAGCACCACATTTTCCAGCTGATTCTCGGTATAACGCAAACGTTCCCCCAAAAAATACAGCAGTGACTGCGCAAAAGCAAAATTGTTTCTCATTGCCATGACTACGGCGCTCGCTTCCAGTTCCAATACCTCGGCGTGGTCATCCATTACGTAAGCAAAATCACGGCGTTGGACATCTCCCGTCAGGCACGATTCTCCAAAAACATTGCCGGGGCGGACCACATATTTAATAATATCCTTCTTCTCCGCGTGTACCGCTACTTTCACCACCCCTTTTAACAGTAAAAAAACCTTGCCGGCCGATTGTCCGGGCTTGTACAGCACCTGGTGCTTAGAATAAATCTGTACGGAAGCGGAATGGTGTAACAACAGGCGCTCTTCCAACGTAAGCACCGCGAAGAGCGGACTATTATCCAAAAGGGGCAGCGTAGTTTTTGTGTCCATGTTTATTAAGCAAGTTTACAGGTAGTTCGGTCGCTATGTTGTACTTAGGACAAGGGGAAGGCCGTAAGCCCCTATTCGTCGGAAAAAAATTATTTTTTGTCAGCCGTGTTCCAAAGTAAGAATTTCGGAAAAAATACCAGGTTGCCAGAATATTCTATTTAAAGAGTGATAGTTTTCAAAAAAAAATTTGTAATCAAATCTTTATAATTGCACCGAACAGAATAAAAATTTTTGTGAAATTTCTGGTCTTTCCAATCTTCGTCACCCCAATTGCCGCCGGACGAAATACTTTTACCGGCTGATTTATATGGAACCCACCGCCGATTCATCCGAACGAGAATGGTTGCTTGCGTTGCGGGAGGGCGACGAGCAGGCCTTGCGGCGCATTTTCGACCGGCACTATCCGGCACTATTGGGGGATGTATACCGCATCGTGCCGGATGAGGATGCCGGTCAGGACCTGGTGCAGGAGGTATTTGTGGAACTGTGGCGAAAACGCGCAGTATTGGACATTCATACCTCCTTACGGGCTTACCTGCGCCGGGCCGCCGTCAATCGTGCCCTGACGTATTTGAAAAACCAGCGTCGCCTGCACTTTAGTGGAGATGACTGGAGCCAGACGGTGGATACTTCCCACCACGACATTCGGCGACAGGAAGAGCAGGAAACCCTCGAACAGGCCCTACACCGGGCCATTGCCGCGCTGCCGGAAAAGTGCCGGGTCGTGTTTTCGCTCAGTCGCTTCGAACAGCGTTCCCACCGCGAAATAGCCGAGCAACTGGGCATCTCCGTAAAAACCATTGAGAATCAGATCACCAAGGCCATGCGGATACTCCGGGACGCCCTGGTTGGACCTTCGGATTTGTCTTCTATAATCATTTTAGCCATTCAGCTCTGGGTGGGGAATAGGGGATAGGGGCGGGCCAATTGTCTATACAACAAACTCACTAAACCGTGACCCTCCAGCACGGCCAAGTCATGCAAGAAAAGGACTACATATTACTACTCACCCGGCAGTTCAGCGGTGATCTGACCTCCGCTGAAACGGATGAACTACAGGCGTGGCTGGAACAGTCACCCGACCATGCCCGCCTGGCCGCCGAGTGGCAGCAGGTCTGGGATAGGTCGGGTGCCTACGCTCCGGCTTTCAGCCCCGATCTCGAAGCTGATTTCCGGAAAGTACAGGCCCGCATCCACCTGGCCGAAATGCCGCGGGCCCGCATCGTACCCCTGGGCCGGCGTTTACTGCGGATTGCCGCCCTGCTGGCTTTGCTGGTCACGGCCTTATGGAGCTACCGCACGTTCGTTCACCCTCCGGCGGCGGAGTTGACGGCTTCGGCGGGGGAAAGCAGGCAGGAAGTCGACCTGCCGGATGGCTCTCATGTCTGGCTGCGGCCGGGCAGTACGCTGGATTTTCCACCAGCCTTCAGCGGAACGGAGCGGTGGGTACGGCTGCGCGGTGAAGCGTATTTCAACGTTACCCACGAGGCTGGCCGGCCTTTCTGCGTCGAGCTGCCCAACGGGGGCGTGATCGAAGTGCTGGGTACGCAGTTTGGTGTGCGTCAGAGTGCACTGGAAAATTCCGTGCTGGTGCGTTCCGGCCGGGTCCGCTACCGCGCCGCCAGGGAAGTGGAGGCGGTGGTCCTCGATCCTGGCGAAAAAGCGATCCACGATATTTCCAGCAACACCACCCGGCAGACCCGGGTGGCCACTTTCAACGAACTGGCCTGGCAAACCGGGGGACTCGAATTTGTGAAAACGCCGCTGTCCACCGTCATTTCCGATCTGGAACAATACTACAACGTAAAAATAGTGCTGCAAAATCCGGCGTTGCACGATTGTCTGCACACGGCGCCGCTCACGAACCAGCCCCTTGACCGGGTGCTGCAAACCCTCAGCCTGACCTATCAATTGAAAGTGCTCCACACCACCTCGGGTCAGTACGAACTCGTGGGGGGCGCTTGCCGGTAAAGATCATTTTCGACTAGCCTTACCGTATCTGCGTGGATGGCCTTAACTTGCGCCAATGTTATCCCTGCACTTGGCACTCCGGATCAAGGTCCTTACCTTGTTTACGTGGTGGGCGACCTGCTGCCCTTTGACCGCGCAACAACTCCCGTTGCCGTTGGTAGATTTTGAATGTCAGGGTTGCCTGCCTGCCGATGCCCTGGTTCAATTGAGTCGCCAGACCGGGATCAACATCGTTTTCAACGACCGCTTTTTCAGCCGTTGTCCGCCGGCCAGCATCCGGGCCCGGCAGGAGTCCTTACAAAGTCTGGTGGAACGGGTGAGCGCCTGTGCCCACGTGTCTTTCAAAGTCATTGACCGGCAAATCGTTTTTTTTCGAAAAACCCAGAAGTTCACCCTCAGTGGCTACGTACAGGATGCCGAATCGGGCGAACGGCTGATCGGCGCTACCCTGCGGGCTCTGGACGGCAAAGAGGGTGGCGCGGTGACCAATGAATTCGGCTTTTTCAGCGGACGACTGGAGGAAGGTGACCTGCGCCTGCGGGTGACTATGGTTGGCTATCAGCCGCAGACCCTGCCCCTGACCCTGAGTGACAATCGTATGCTGAGCATCCGGCTGCACGCCGACCTGACGCTGCCCGAAGTGACGATCACCCCCGAACTGGAGGATAGCCTGCACCGGCGTACCCTGGGCAGCCCCGGCAATTTTCGGCCACGCGACCTGCGCGCAACGCCCATGCCCGGTGGCGAAAAGGACCTGTTGCGCCACACCGCTCTACAGAGCGGCGTACAAACCGGGGTGGATGGACTGGGTGGCCTGCACGTGCGCGGGGGCAATGCCGATCAAAATTTGGTGCTGCTGGATGACGTGCCCGTCTACAATCCCAGCCATGCCCTCGGCCTGTTCTCGATCTTCAATCCCAATACGATCAGCAATGTCCGCCTGTGGAAGGGCGACTTTCCGGCGCGCTACGGAGGCCGCGTCTCTTCGGTACTGGATGTGCGGACCCGCGAAGGCAATCTCCATCAATTTCACGCTAATGCTTCCGTCGGCCTGTTCGCCGCTTCCCTCACCGCCGAGGGGCCACTGGTGCCGGGCAAGGTTTCTTTTCTGATTGGGGTACGCGGCACCTATTTTGATCCCTGGGTCAAATTTTTTAGTAAAAGGGGCAATCTGCTCACCTTTTCCGGTGACCAGGCCAATTACCGGTTTTATGATTTCAACGCCAAGCTGAACTACGTCGTATCCCCCAAGGACCGCGTATACCTCAGTTACTACCATGGCGGCGATAAGTTTGAAAACCCGTTCGAGCAGAATTCTGCCAGCACCGAAGGCGCCCTGACCGAGCAGTACGACCTGCAATCGGACTGGGGGAACGCTATTGCGGCCTTGCGCTGGAACCACGTGCTGCGTAATAACCTGTTCACCAACACCACATTACGCTACAGCCGTTTTTTTTATCAAAACCGCCTGGGTTTTGCCTCCTCGCTGGTGACGCCATCGGGGCGGCCGCTCATCCTGGCTGGCTATGCGCAGTTTTACCGCACCTACATCGGCGATTGGTCGGGCAAAACGGATTTTACATTCTTTACCACCGACCGGATGACGCTGCGCTGGGG
>JBKJKS010000029.1:0-2900 GCA_046597295.1 Saprospiraceae bacterium | reverse complement strand
GCCCCCGGCTTCGGTGACCGCCGCAAAGCTATGTTGGAAGATATTGCCGTCCTCACCGGCGGTACGGTCATCAGCGAAGACCAGGGTTACAAACTGGAGAATACCGGTCTGGAGAACCTGGGTTCCTGCGAGAAGGTCACCATCGACAAAGACAACACGACCATCGTGGGTGGCAAAGGCGTGGCGGAAACCATCCAGGCGCGCGTGAACCAGATCAAGCAACAGATCGAAGCGACCACCAGCGACTACGATAAAGAGAAACTCCAGGAGCGCCTCGCCAAAATGGCGGGCGGTGTGGCTGTCCTCTACGTCGGTGCAGCCACCGAAGTGGAAATGAAAGAGAAAAAAGACCGGGTAGATGATGCCTTGCACGCTACCCGTGCCGCTATCGAAGAAGGCATTGTGGCCGGTGGCGGTGTCGCCCTGGTGCGTGCCCTCGATGCCTTGAAAGACCTGAAAGGCATCAACGAAGATGAAACCTTCGGTATCGCTATTGTGCGCAAGGCACTGGAAGCCCCCATCCGCATCATCGCCGAGAACTCCGGCGTGGATGGATCGGTGGTGTTCCACAAAGTGGCCGACGGTCAAGGATCGTTTGGCTACAATGCCCGCCACGACCGCTACGAAGATTTGAAAGCGGCCGGTATTATCGATCCCACGAAAGTGGCTCGCGTCGCCCTCGAAAATGCGGCTTCCATCGCCGGCCTGGTGCTGACCACCGAGTGTGTCATCAACGAGCGTCCGGAGAAGAAGAACGGCGGCGGTGGTCACGGCCACCCCGGCATGGGCGGCATGGACGGGATGATGTAATTTGTTGAGGATTTGACCTGATGAGTATTTGAGTATTTGAAAGAATACCGCGATCAGTTTTCAATTACTGACCATAACATTGGACTGAAGAGCATTAATTATGAATATGAAAGGGCCTGCCGTTTGGCAGGCCCTTTTCTTTTAGGCACAATCATCAAAAAGAGTTTTTAACAGGACAAGCACCTGACAATCATTGATCTAATCAAATACTCAAATCCTCAAATCCTCAAATTTTCAATCCCAATGTTTCAGTAAGTAAGGGTGATTCATACTACTGCTTCACAAAATCCAGCGAAACCGAATTCATGCAGTAGCGTAGTCCGGTCGGCGGCGGGCCATCATTAAAGACGTGGCCCAGGTGACCACCGCAGCGGGCACATTCCACCTCGTCTCGGCTCATGCCGTGGCTGTCGTCCGTGCCGACATGCACCGCATCCTTGGTCAGGGGCTGGTAAAAAGACGGCCAGCCAGTACCGGACTCGAATTTGGTTTCCGAACTGAACAAGGGCAGACTGCAACCGCGGCAAATGAATATGCCCCGGTCGTGGTTTTTCAGCAGATCACCGCTGCCGGCGCGCTCGGTACCTTCCTCGCGCAGTACGTAGTATTCCTCCTGGGTCAATTGCTTTTTCCACGTTTCGTTACTTTTTTCCACCCGGATCAATTTGCCGGCCTGGTCGTACTGGGGAGCCACCAGACTATCCATATTCATCGGCGTTGCGGCGGAAACAGTCTGCGCCTGGCCCGACGCGGGGGTAAGGGAAGCGGTATTTTGCTGGGCATTGCAGGCCAGTAACACCAGAAAAATTGAGAGATAGTGCATGAATAATGGTTTTAATAATTGAACAAGACATACGTACCGGCAGGTGCAGCAGATTTCAAGGGGCCGGCAGGCTATTTTCTTTTACGCGGCTGGTTCCATTCTTCCCGTTCGGCAAAACGCACGATGACCTTCATAAAATTGACCAACGAAAGAAAAACGAGGAAGCCGAACGTGACCACGATATAAATCCAGCGGTAAGACTCGGCCTCACTGATCGATACGCCGGAAAATAACCACGCTGCGCCACCCGTACCCAACGCCAGGAGCAGAAAACTGTATATGGAACTGCCCCAATACCTGGTGAAACTGTCCGCCCGCAGACTCAACAGGCTGTTGAACATGGCGAAAAACAGCATGAAAGCCGAGGCGATGGACCAGGCGAACAGGCGCTCGACCGGATAAACGCCGCTCACCGTAAGCAACCAACCGATGGACATAAGCAGCAGCGCCGCACTGAGCACCATACCGGCCTGCAGGATGGGGGAAAAATTGCGTTGCATGAAGGGCGTGGACATGAAAATCGGTTGAAAGTGGAGAGTAGGTGGAGGTGGCTGAGCAGTACTTACCGACGTCAACGGATCATGACGCCTTTGCGGTTCAGGAATGGGATTTCGGTGAAATTAATAGGCTCGAGACTGCCAGGCACGAAGACGTATTTTTTGTCGTAGAGGTAGTCGTTGTAGGTGAAACTCACCCAGTATTCATTGGCCAGCGCCATCACCTCTTTGGGCACCGGCTCGATTTTGACCAGCTCCAGCGGTCCCACTTCCTCCCAGAAATAACGCAGGGTCGTCGTTTTGCGCGGTTCGCCATCCAGTACGCCATAGCCGCGCGAATTGACCAGTACCGAGCGGATGGCCGTTTCTTTCAGATTAATCAGGTAAGCATCCCAGAAATAATCGTGGTCTTCTTCGTCCGGCTGGCGCGGTACAATGGCGATGACCAAATCTTCCACTTTCTGGATCGGAATATCTTTTTTCATACTAATCTTTATTCTGCCGCAGCCATAACCGCCGGCGTAATTTGTTCATTGTCAAAGAGATGACAAGCAAAGACTTCAGCAAAATGCTGTTTCAGGCGAACTTTTACGGCGTTCATATCCACCGGATGACCCAGCTCTATGGCCATGGAAGTAACGGTTTTGTCGGCGTCGGCAATGCCGCAGGGCACGATATAATCAAAATAGGCCAGGTCCGTATTTACGTTGAAGGCCCAGCCGTGCAGCGTCACCCAACGGCTCAGGTGGACCCCGATGGCGCAGATCTTG
>JBKJKS010000028.1:0-2724 GCA_046597295.1 Saprospiraceae bacterium | reverse complement strand
ATTGGACATTAAAAAAGGCCTCCCGATTTCTCGAGAAGCCTTTTTGTGACCACGACTGGAGTCGAACCAGCACATCCGAAAGGACACTACCCCCTCAAAGTAGCGCGTCTACCAATTCCGCCACGTGGCCAATTTTTGGTCATTCCCGCCGGGAATTTCCAAAAGCGGGGGCAAAGATAGCTGCGTTCGCAGAAAAAGGAAGTTTTATGTCCCAAAAATATCCTTCACTTTTTCGAAGAAACTCTTGTCTTCCTTAGTCGGTGTCGGTTGAAAATTGGGCATATCGCGCAGTTTTTCCAGCACCTTGCGTTCCTCGTCGTTCATTTTCTTCGGGGTCCACACGTTCACGTGGATCAACTGGTCGCCGCGCTGGTAACTCTGCAGTGCCGGCAAACCCTTATCCTTTAACCGGAAAATCTTCCCGGACTGCGTACCCGCCGGCACGGTGATGCGGGCACGGCCGTCGAGGGTTGGCACTTCGGCTTTGATACCCAGGGCAGCATCGGCGATGCTGATGAAGAGTTCGTGCATGATGTTGCTGCCATCGCGGGTGAACTCCTCGTGGGGGATTTCTTCGATGTTGATAATCAGGTCGCCCGGCGCACCACCTTTGGCCCCGGCATTGCCCTTGCCACCCATGGAGAGCTGAATGCCGTCGTGGACGCCGGCCGGAATATCCACCTCGATGGTTTCCTCGCCGAACACCCGGCCATCCCCTTTGCACACGTTGCAGGGCGCCTTGATAATAGAACCCGAGCCATTGCACTTGGGGCATTGCACGGCGGTCTGCATCATGCCGAAAGGCGTTTGCGTCACGCGATTGACCATACCGGAACCCCGGCAGGTGTCACAGGTTTCCACGGACGACTGGTCACGCGCACCGGAGCCCTGGCAGGTACCGCAGCTGACCTGCTTGCGCACTTTTATTTTTTTATTGACGCCGGTACCCACTTCCTCCAGGGTCAGTTTGACCCGGATGCGCAGGTTGGAGCCGCGTTCGCCCCGGGGACGTCCGCCGCCGGAGCGGGCGCCGCGCCGGCCACCGCCGAAAAACTCGCCGAAAATATCGTCGCCCTCGAAGCCGAAGCGCCGCAGGATATCGTCCATATCCATGCCCTGAAACCCGGCGGCGCCGGCGCCGGCCATGTTTTCCACGCCGGCATGGCCGTAGCGATCATAGCGGGCCTTCTTATCTTCATCGCTGAGCACGTCGTAGGCTTCGGCAGCCTCCTTGAATTTGCCTTCCGCCGATTTGTCGTCGGGATTGCGATCGGGGTGATGCTCCAGGGCTTTTTTGCGATACGCTTTTTTTATCTCGTCCGCACTGGCGCCTTTGGCCACCCCCAGCAGTTCATAATAATCTCTTTTTGCCATTTTTTTGCCTTTGGCGCGGTGGGTAAGCTGCGTTTACCGCCCCACCACCACTTTGGTGAAACGAATGATCCGCTCGCCCAGGGTATAGCCCTGCTCCAGAATATCCACGATTTTACCTTTCAGCTCTTCGGAAGCGGCAGGCACTTCGGCCACCGCTTCGTGCCGGTCGGGGTTGAACAGATCGCCGGGTTTGGTTTCCATCCCGGTCAGACCCTTGGCTTTCAAAGTCCCCATCACTTTCTGGTGGATCAGCGTGGTGCCTTCGGTCAATGCCCCGTTGCGTTCGGCCCTGTCAAAATCATCCAGAATGGGCAATAGGGCTGTCAGTATGTCGCGCCCGGCCGTCTGAATAAGCTCCATGCGCTCCCGGGCGGTGTTGCGCCGGAAATTTTCAAAGTCGGAATAGAGATACAAATACTTGTTCCGACTCTCTTCGAGCTGTTGTTCCAATTCTTCCACCCGGCTGTTTTCCGGAGCGCTTTCCGCCTGCATCGGCTCATTTCCCAGGTTTTCTTCTTCTTCCAGCTGGAAATTGTTGGTTTCGTTATCTGACATGGCAAAAAATATTTTGGAAAGGTTCTTCGTAAAAGCTAAGCCTTGGCGGGCATTGCCCAGCCTGGCAAAACCGAATGGAGCAATTTTTATGCCTTTGCCGCCCCAAATGTCATTTTGGCAGCAGGCTGTTCAGTACATTTTCCAGGCGATCCATATCGTGGTTCACCCCCATGATCACGCCCTGCGGATTGAGCAAAAAAGTGGTCGGGATCGAATGGATGTTGAACTGCCGGGCCAGGCCGCCGTTGAAATCCCGGTCTTCCATGGTGTGGTATTTCCAGACCAGCCCGTCCTGCAGGATGGCCCGCTGCCAGGTCGCTGCGTTCTGCTCGACCCCCACGCTGAATATTTCCAGTCCGCGGTCGTGGTAGCGCTGATACAGCTGCACCAGGTACGGATTTTCGGCGCGGCAGGGGCCGCACCAGCTGCCCCAGAACTGCAGCAGCACGTATTTGCCGCGCAGATCGGACAGGCGCACCTGTTCGCCGGTCAACAGGGTCGTCGTGAAGTCCGGCACCGGGTCGCCGGCGATGAAACTGGGCTGCCGGTACTGCCGCCAGGCAAAGAGGGCGGCAGCGGCGATAGCCAGGAAGAAAAGTGTGCGCAGCATAGCGGGTTTCATGATTTTGAAGTAATGGGATTGAGTGTGTTTATCTGTGGTGGTAGCGCGCAAAATTATTCATGCGAATAACGGGTTAAAGTCTTGGTTTTCGACCTCGGAGAGGTCATACGTTGGTAGAAATCCGGACCGAACCCCTTCAACCGACCTCGGAGAGGTCGAACGCGCTTGGATGG
>JBKJKS010000693.1:0-7799 GCA_046597295.1 Saprospiraceae bacterium | reverse complement strand
GCAGGAGACCGAAATGCAGGAGGCCATGGCCCCCATGGACGATATGCAGGCCTGGGCCTTTGATGCCAAAGTGCAGGAAACGCTCTTCCAGTTCGGCATGCACGATTTCGAGCAGCTGGTGGGCTCTCTCTCCGGCGGGCAGAAAAAACGCCTGGCGCTGGTCAAGATCCTGCTCGAAGAACCCGACTTTCTCATCCTCGACGAGCCGACCAACCACCTGGACGTGGAAATGATCGAGTGGCTGGAGGACTACCTGCAGCAGCCGGGCATCACGCTCTTCATGGTCACCCACGATCGGTATTTCCTGGAAAACGTCTGCGACAGCATCATCGAACTGGAAGGCGGACAGCTGCGCCGTTACTCGGGCAATTACTCCGATTATTTAGAGAAAAAGGCCCTGCGCGAGGAGGCGGAAGCCACCACTTACGAGCGCCAGAACAAACTGCTGAAACGGGAACTCGACTGGGTGCGCCGCAGTCCGCAGGCCCGCACCACCAAGGCCAAGGCGCGCGTAGACGCTTACTTCGACCGCAAAGAAAACAACGATACGCTGAAGGTGAAGAAGGACGAAATGACCCTGCAGATCAAGGAAAGTTACCTGGGCGGCAAGATCGTGGAGTGCCACAACATCAGTAAGGCGTTCGGGCCGAAGAAACTGATCGAGCATTTCTCCTATAAATTCAAGCGCAAGGAGCGGGTCGGCATCGTCGGCGCCAACGGTAACGGCAAGTCTACTTTCCTGCAACTCCTTACCCAGACCCTGGCGCCCGATACCGGCAAAGTGGTGGTCGGCGACACGGTGGTCTTCGGACACTACCGCCAGGAGGGCATCCAACTGCTGGAAGACCGGCGCGTGATCGATGCCGTACGCGACATCGCCGACGTGATCCCGCTGGAAAAAGGCCGCGAGATGACCGCCGCCCAGCTGCTCGAACATTTTCTGTTCAGCCGGGCCCAGCAGCAGGTCTACGTCAGCCAGCTCTCCGGCGGCGAGCGCCGGCGCCTGTACCTGCTCACCGTGCTGATGAAGAATCCTAATTTCCTCATTCTCGATGAGCCGACCAACGACCTGGACGTGATGACGCTGCAAGTGCTGGAAGATTTTCTGGAGGACTATCCCGGCTGTCTGGTGGTGGTGACCCACGACCGCTACTTCATGGACCGGCTGGTGGACCACCTGTTCGTGTTCGAAGGCAATGGCCAGATCCGCGATTTCAACGGCACCCATGCGGAGTACCGTGCCCTGAAGCGCAGCGAAAAAGGTGGTGTACCGGCAGGTTTAGCCGCCGTCGCATCCCCCTCCCTGTCGGCGGCTAAACCCGCCGGTACAGCTGCCCCCCTGAGCGGCGCGGAGCGCAACGAGCTCAAAAAACTGGAAAAGGATATGTCCACCCTGGAACAACGTAAAAAG
Source organism: Saprospiraceae bacterium (assembly GCA_046597295.1). GTDB lineage: Bacteria > Bacteroidota > Bacteroidia > Chitinophagales > Saprospiraceae > M3007. Next base: position 6,388 of record JBKJKS010000693.1, on the reverse strand, counting down.
CAAATCCTCACCCGTTTCAATGCCCCGGACCTGGGTACGGACGAGGCGGGTAAGCTCTCCACTGAACTGGGTGTGGTGCAGGGGAATTTAGAGACGAAGGAAATGCGGTGGCTGGAATTGTCGGAAAAGGGTTAGTATTATCAAATTTGCTTTTGTTGCTTTACAATTAAATAGTCAAAACCAATGGCAGAAATTTTAGGAAATAACAGCATTGTAAAAAATACAAAATATGAAACAGTTACAATTGGTGGCGGTGCTGCTAAAACAAAAAAATGATTTCCTTCTGCTCTGTCTGGAAATATAAAGTTTTGTGTCAGGTTCCAGCCTAAGTGTATTGCAAAAGGAATTAAAATTGAAAATGTCTTTGCGTAAGAATATGCAAGTAAAAGCCCCATTCCAAACGTAAAAGCAAATACAATCCACATTTGTGTAAAGTTTCCAAATACTCCATTGTTAAGCCAATGAAGTAGTCCGAAAATAACCGATGAAATTATTATTGCCCATTTATTGCCTAATTTTTTAATTAAAATATATAGTCCTGCTCCTCTACAAAGTAATTCCTCTGTTAAAACACTTCTTATGTTTTCCCAAATTTCTGTAAGGGCCAAAGTTGTTGTCAAATTTGGGTTAATAATGTACTGTTCTTTTGCAAAATAAATTTTCAAAAGAAATGCAGTCGAGCCACAGATTGTTGTCACGAAAAAAAGTGTGGCTATAAGTATTAGCCTGGTTTTTGTCGGCATTAACCCTAAAACTGTCAAATTACTTTTGTCAAACAGCCAAACTATTAACCACGAAATTGCAAAGAGTCCAATGATTTGTAACATTCAATTCCTTCAAGTTTTAGAGGCTGTTGAATATGCTTGTACACAACGTGATAATATGCGACCCTCGCACATCATAAATTTCGAGATTGCCACGAGCGTCAGATTTCAAATTCATCAAGCGGGGTATTTATTTGTACAAAATTAAGCAACTTTCTTCAATGCGACCACTCTTTTCCTGCAAAACATCCGCCCCCTATTCCGGCGTTTATTGCTCTGAAATAAATGAGGTCACCTATTGTGGCGCCACGTTTCCAGCATGAGGATTCACCTTTATCATTTACTTTTTCTATTGGCCGGAGCGATACCGCTCCCCGCCCAAACCCCCGACTGGCAAATCGACCACCGCGCCCAGTCCATCCGGCTGGGCAAGCTGGGCCTCATTCAGCTCACCGATAGCCTTACCGCGCCTTACGCCACCGATCGCGAGAAAGTACGCGCCATTTTCAGCTGGATCACCGGCAACATCGCCTATGACTGCAATTTCCAGAATGCCCGCGATCCGTTGATGGACGATGTGGATCGCCTCACCAACGACATCGAGCGACGACTCGCCGTGGTGTTAAAAAATAAGCGCGCGCTCTGCGGTGGCTACGCTTTTCTGTTCAAAACCATGTGCGACCTGGCCGAAGTGCAGGCCCGGGTGGTGGAAGGAAAGGCGTATGGTGGCCATACGCCGGCGGAGGGCCATGCCTGGAATGCCGTGCGCCTGGACGATCAATGGTATTGGCTGGATGCGACCTGGTCCAGCGGCACCTGCCACAATGGGCGCTTTGACCGGATTCAGCAGGCGGATTGGTACCTGGCCCCGGTCGCGCACATGCTGCGCTCCCATCGCCCGGCGGAAGACTTCTGGCTGGAAGAAAAGGGGGGCCAATAAATTTTTCAAAAATCCGGAGAAAGTGGGGCAAGTGATCAGCCCATGGCAGGGAGTGGCTGCGTAGGGGAGCATTGGGAGCGAAATCGAAACTATCGGGCACCCCGCCTGGTTATTGGGGAAAGTTTCTATTTTTGCCGCCACATCCATACAGCGTCATGATTTTTCCGCAAATAATTTCCAGCAGCAGCATTATTCGTCCCGGGTTACGCACCTGAGCACGGCAGTAGCTGTTTTTGGAAAAACAGAAACCCCGGCTGGTGTGCGACACCGGGCGGGGTTTTTAATTGCCCGGAAGAATACACCTGACCGATAGACCATACACGATCACCATGCACTACCGCGAATTCAAACAACTCAACCTGCCCGTCATCGACGCCGAAATCCTCCAGTTCTGGCAGGATGAACGCATTTTCGAACGCTCCGTCGAGCAACGCGATCCGAACAACTCCTTCGTGTTTTACGAAGGACCGCCGTCGGCCAATGGCCAGCCGGGTATTCACCACGTGATGGCCCGGACGGTGAAGGACCTGTTTGGCCGCTACCAAACGCTCAAAGGCCACCGCGTGGAGCGCAAAGGCGGCTGGGATACCCACGGGCTGCCCATTGAACTCTCGGTGGAGAAGGAACTCGGCATCACCAAGGAAGATATCGGCAAAAAAATCTCGGTGGAGGCCTACAATGCCGCCTGCCGCAGCACGGTGATGCGCTACAAGGACATCTGGGATGATATTACCCGCAAGATGGGCTACTGGGTCAACCTCGACGATCCGTACATCACCTTCGAGAACCGCTATATCGAGACGGTGTGGTACCTGCTCAAACGCCTGTACGACAAAGGGTATTTGTATAAAGGCTACACCATCCAGCCCTACAGCCCGGCGGCCGGCACGGGACTCAGTTCGCACGAACTCAATCAGCCCGGTACCTACCAGGATGTGACCGACACGACGATCGTTGCGATGTTCAAGGTAATCCGCAATGTCTACTCCGAATTCCTGTACGACGGGGACCAAGAGGACCTGCGCATCCTCGCCTGGACCACCACGCCCTGGACGCTGCCGTCCAACACGGCCCTGGCCGTAGGCCCGAACATCGCCTACGTCAAGGTGAAAACCCAAAATCCCTACACCAAAACCGAGGTGAGCGTGGTGCTGGCCGAAGCGCTGGTCAGCAAGTGGTTCGGGGGCAAGAACCAGCCGGAAATACTGGCTCAGTCCGCCCCGTTCACCGGCGAGCAACTCTTCGGCATCCGCTACGAGCAGCTCCTGCCCTATGCCCAGCCCACCGACGGCGAGGCGTTCAAAGTCATCACCGGCGACTTCGTAACCACCGAAGACGGCACCGGCGTCGTCCATACCGCCCCTTCCTTTGGCGCCGACGACATGAAGGTCGCCCGCCAGCACGGCATCGGTTCGCTGACGCTGGTGGACAAGCAGGGGAAGTTCACTGACGAGGTCGGCGAGTTTGCCGGCCGCTACGTCAAAGACTATAAAAACGAGCCGGATTACCAATCCGTGGATGTCGACATCGCCGTCAAACTGAAGACGGAAGGCTACGCCTTCAATGTGCAAAAATACGTGCACCCCTATCCGCACTGCTGGCGGACGGACAAGCCCATCCTGTACTATCCGCTGGATGCCTGGTTCATCGCCGCCTCGAAGGCCAAGGACCGGATGGTTGAACTGAACAAAACCATCAACTGGAAACCCGCCTCCACGGGCGAAGGTCGCTTTGGCAAATGGCTCGAGAATCTGCAGGACTGGAACCTCAGCCGTTCCCGTTACTGGGGCGTGCCGCTGCCAATCTGGCGGACGGAAGACCGCCGGGAAGAACTGTGCATCGGCTCGATCGAGGAATTGCGCCGGGAGGTGGATAAAGCGGTGCAGGCGGGAATCATGCAAAATAACCCCTACAACCCCACCCCTAACCCCTCCCCCGAAAGGGAGGGGGATCTGCACTCAGGTTACCCTGTCGATTATGGGGACCTGGGGGAAGAAACTGGTGGTGATGGGGTAGAAGAAGAATTTCGGGGCGGGTGGTTTAAAACAACTTCTCCGGAGCGGTGGAAGGTGCTCAAGGATTTTGCCCGCCGGATGCGAAAAGACCAGACGCCGGGCGAAGCAGCAATGTGGGAAATTCTTCGCGACAAGCAGCTGGACGGCGTCAAGTTTCGCCGTCAACATGCAATCGAAGAATTCGTTGCCGATTTCGTCAGCCTCGAACACAGGCTGGTTGTGGAGGTAGACGGCACCATCCATGATTTTCAGCCGGAATACGACCTCCTGCGTACCGAACTGCTTCAAGCTGCCGGCTTTGAAGTCGTGCGTTTTAAAAACGAGGAGGCCCTGACCCAGAAGTATAAAGTTATCGATGATCTGCGTATCCTCCTCAAAAATCGAAAAGCCGAACTGGCCGCTAATACGAACGCTATCAGTAACCAAAAGCCCCAAGGTTCCGAAGACCAAAAAGAAGGCACTACGATGAAGTCCCCCTCCCTTTCGGGGGAGGGGTTAGGGGTGGGGTCCTTCGATCTCCACCGCCCCTTCATCGACGACATCCTCCTCGTCTCGCCCAGCGGCCAACCCATGCGCCGCGAACTCGACCTCATCGACGTGTGGTTCGACTCTGGCGCCATGCCCTACGCGCAGTGGGGCCTGGACGCCGAAAAAATGCAGAACGGCGACGACCGGCCGTTTAAATCGCCCTTTGAAGTCAGTTATCCCGCTGATTTCATTGCGGAAGGCGTGGACCAGACCCGTGGCTGGTTTTACACCCTGCACGCCATCGCGGTGATGGGCTTCGATTCGGTGGCCTTTAAAAACGTGATGTCGAACGGCCTGGTGCTGGACAAAAACGGCAACAAAATGTCGAAGCGGTTGGGCAACGGCATTGATCCGTTCAAGACAATCGAAACGTATGGCGCCGACGCAACGCGCTGGTACATGCTGTCCAATGCCCAGCCCTGGGATAACCTGAAGTTCGACGCCGACGGCATTCTCGAAACCAGGAATAAGCTGTTTGGCACGCTGTTCAATACCTACAACTTTTTTGCGCTCTATGCCAACCTCGACGGCTGGGCGATGGATGAGCAAAACGTGCTGCCCTACGACCGCCGCCCGGAGCTGGACCGCTGGATCATTTCCAAGCTCTACAGCCTGGTGGCCGACTACCGCGCTGCCATGGACGACTACGAACCGACCAAAGCGGCCCGCTACATTGAGACCTTTGTCGATGAGCACCTGAGCAACTGGTACGTCCGCCTCGCCCGCCGGCGTTTCTGGAAAAGCAGCCCCACTACCCCCACTTTTCCCCAAGGTTCCGAAGACCTAAAAGAAAACACCACGACGAAGTCCCCCTCCCTTTCGGGGGAGGGGTTAGGGGTGGGTCCTTTTCCCCAAGGTCCAGAAGACCTAAAAGAAGGCACCACCATGAAGTCCCCCTCCCTTTCGGGGGAGGGGTTAGGGGTGGGGTTGAGCGCAGACAAAACCGCCGCCTACCAAACCCTCTTCGAGTGCCTAATGGTCACCAACCAGCTCATGGCCTCGCTGGCGCCGTTTTTTTCCGACTGGATGTACCGCAACCTGACCGCGCCCATCCGGGCCAAAGCGAAAGCGCAGCACACGCCGCTGCGCCACGAATCCGTGCACCTGAGCGATCTGACGCCCGAGCATCCGGCGTTGGTGGACAAGGCGCTGGAAAAGCGCATGGACTACGCGCAGCGCATCTGCTCGCTGGCCCTGAGCATCCGCAAAAAAGAAAGGCTGCGCGTACGGCTACCACTGCAAAAAATCCTGTTACCGGTGCTGGATGAAGCCTTTATACAGGAAGTAGCGGGTGTGCAGGACCTGATCCTGAGCGAAATCAACGTGAAGGAAATCGAGTTCATCACCGATGCTACGGGTTTACTGAAAAAAGGCGCCAAGGCCAATTTTAAAACCCTGGGCGCGAAACTCGGCAAGGACATGAAGTTTGCGGCCGAACTGATCGGCGGGTTCAGCAACGACGACATCAATGCGCTGGAAAAATCGGGCAGCCTGCATATCCTGGTCAATGGCACTACCTACACCATCACGCCGGAAGATCTTGTCATCACTACCGAAGACCTGCCGGGCTGGAAAGTCGCCAGCGACGGCGAGCTGACTGTCGCGCTCGATGTGCACCTCACCGATGAACTTTTGGCCGAAGGCACGGCCCGCGACCTCGTGAACCGCATCCAGAATATTCGCAAGGACAAGGATTTCAACGTAACCGACCGTATCATCGTGACCCTGGAACGCCATCCGGCCATCCGGCAGGCCGTGGAGCAATTTGGCGAGTACATCAAAGCGGAAGTGCTGGCCAACCAGCTCCGCCTGGCCGACCACGTGCCCGGCGAAAAAGTGGCATTGGACGACGAGGTGAGCCTGGGAATGGAAGTGGCCATTGAGTGAGACTCTGAAGGGGCCTAGAGCCCCTTCAGAGTCTCACTATCGCTATTGAAATACGCCCCCACCTTGCGGGCCGCTGTTTTGCCAATCAGTTCTTCCAGCAGGGCAGGCTCCGCCCCGCGCACCCGGGCCAGGGAGCCGAAGTGCTGCAGCAGTTTTTCCGAAGTTTTGGCTCCGATGCCGGGGATTTCGGTCAGTTCGGAAGTAATGAAATTCTTGCTGCGCTGGTTGCGGTGGAAAGTAATGGCAAAGCGGTG
>JBKJKS010000675.1:0-7714 GCA_046597295.1 Saprospiraceae bacterium | reverse complement strand
GGCGTGCAGCAGCGGGCGGCCTTGTGGAAAAAGAATCCGGCGCTCCCGCCGCACGTGCTGGTGATGACCGCCACCCCCATTCCCCGCACTTTGGCCATGACCCTCTACGGCGACCTGGACGTGTCGATCATCGACGAACTGCCGCCGGGCCGCAAGCCGATCACGACCATCCACAAAACGGAACACCACCGCATACGGGTGCAGGGCCTGATGCGCAATGAGATGGACAAGGGCCGGCAGGTCTATGTGGTCTACCCGATGATCGAAGAGTCGGAAACGCTGGATTTGCAAAACCTGATGGCCGGCTTCGAAGCGCTGAGCCGTGATTTTCCGATGCCGAACTACCAGATCAGCATTTTGCACGGCAAAATGAAGCCGGCGGACAAGGATTTCGAAATGCAGCGCTTCGTGCGCGGCGAAACCCAGATCATGGTGGCCACCACGGTCATCGAAGTCGGCGTGAACGTGCCGAACGCCTCGGTGATGGTCATCGAAAATGCCGAGCGCTTCGGACTGTCGCAGCTGCACCAGCTGCCCGGCCGTGTCGGCCGGGGCGCGGAGCAGTCTTTCTGTATCCTGATGACCGGTTTCAAACAGAGCCACGAAGGTCGCGAACGCATCCAGACCATGGTGCAGACCACCGATGGGTTTGTCATCGCCGAAGCCGACCTGCGGCTACGCGGCCCCGGCAATATAGAAGGTACTCAGCAAAGCGGGATGCTGCGCTTTTTACTCGCCGACCTGGCCCGCGATGGCCAAGTGCTGGCGGCGGCCCGGGAGATCGCCGCCAATATTCTGGAAGCCGACCCGGCCCTGCAGGCGCCCGAGCACCTGCGGCTGCGGCAGCACTTGGAGACGGAAGGTAAGGACGCGCGGGTGTGGAGCAGAATTTCTTAAAATCCTCTACTTTTGCGTATAAAGAGTCTGTAATTCCATTAAAGAGTCTGTAATTCCATGAAAACACCGCTCCTTTCTTCCCTGCGCCAGGCTTTCCGTTTAGCCCAAACTGCGCATACCCATCCGGGTAGATCCATCGATGGAGTTATCGAACAGCACCGACAGCGGACGCTCGACCGGCGGCAATTCCTGCGCGGCACCGCTCAAACCGGCGCGCTGCTCGGCTTGGGCGGCGGCACGGTAGCCAAGGATTGGCTCAATATCATCGCCGACAAGACTGCGCCGCGCATCGCCATCGTCGGGGCCGGCATCGGGGGACTCAGCGCCGGCTACTACCTGCGGCAAAAGGGCATAGCGGCCACCATCTTCGAAGCCGATAAACGGGTGGGCGGCCGTATCAAGACCGGGCGCTCGTTCGACGGCGGCAATTTATTTACGGAGATCGGCGGGGAGTTCATCGACACCGGCCATACCGACATGTTGCGGCTGGTCCGCTTGCTGGGCCTGGAAGATAAATTGATGGACGTGGACACGGATACGGTGGGCGAACGGGACGCTTTTTTTATTGAAAATAAGCACCATAGCCTGCGCGAGGTCGTGGCCGAACTAAGCGCCGCCTATCCGCGCATTGCCAAACACCAGCAGCGCCTGGCCGGTCCGCATGTTGCCGATTTTGACCGCTTTTCGATGGCCGAGTACATCGACTCGATGGGGCTGAGTCCCTGGATGCAGAAACTGCTGACGGCGGCCTATATCGGTGAGAACGGCATGGAAACCGATCAGCAAAGTGCCGTGAACCTGCTGAGCATCCTGGACACGCGGCCCAACCAGTTTACGCCTTTCGGGGAAAGCGATGAACGCTTCAAGATCAGCGGTGGCAATGAGCAGATCCCGCTGGGGCTGGCCGGCCGGCTGCGCGAGCAAATCCGGCTCGAACACCGGCTGCTGGCCATTCGGGAGAACACCAACCGCAGTCTGCAGCTGACTTTTTCAGAAAACGGGACCACGCGCGAAGAAACTTTTGACGCCGTGGTGCTGGCCATTCCATTTACCGTGCTACGGCAGATGGATATGCAGATGGAAATACCCCCACTCAAACAGCAGGTGATCAAAGAGTTAGCCTACGGCACCAATGCCAAATTCATTCTGGAAACGGCGGGACGGCCCTGGCGTACTACCGGATATCGCGGTTATTTATTCAACGAACGGGTCCACAACGGTTGGGACAGCAGCCAGCTGCAACAAGGCAACCAGGGTGTGGGAACCTATACCGTGTACTACGGCGGCGAACGTGGCCGTACTGCCGGACGCGGGACGGAACAGGAACAGCTGGCGCACTGTTTACCGGAGCTGGAGGGGGCTTTTCCGGGCCTGCGCCAAAGCCTGACCGGCAACATGGAGCTCGCGCCCTGGCCCAGCAACCCATTCGTCGCAGCCAGCTATTCGTGTTTTGGCGTGGGGCAGGTTACCAAATTCACCGGAGCGGCGGCTACACCTGTGCGCAACCTGTTCTTCGCCGGCGAGCACTGTAGCATCGACTACTGGGGATTTATGAACGGTGGCGCCGAGACGGGCAGATTGGTCGCCAAAACGATGCTGAAAAAAATGCGGGTCCACTGATGCTTAGAACAACGCCCCATCAGCCGGCACCGGCTCGTGCAGCTCCGGCCCTTCGTTATAAGGCGTATTCAGTTTTTCGGAAACGCGGTATTTTTCCAGCAGACCATCCGGCGTCACCAGCGCCAGCTGTTGTAATGCTTCCTCCGGCGTACCGAACAGCCATTCCTGACGCTGTTCCTCGGTCGTCAGCAGCACCGGCATCCGGTCGTGCAGATCGTTCATATCGGTGTTGGCGCCGGAGGTGACAATACTAAAAGTCCGTTTATGCGCATCGCCCTGTTTCCAATCCTCCCAGATGCCGGCCATAAACATCAGTTCCCCATTCTTGTAGCGAATGCGATAAGGCAGTTTGCGCCGGTTGGCTGCGGTGCGCCATTCGTAGAAACTATCGGCCGGCACCAGGCAGCGACGGTGGCGGAAGGCGTTGCGGAAAGAAGGTTTTTCGGCCACCGTTTCGGCGCGGGCATTGATCAGTTTGCCTCCGTTGGCGCCGTCCTTGCTCCAGTGCGGTACCAATCCCCAGGTCAGCTCGGATAATTGATCGGGCGCATCATGCAGAATGACCAGCGCCTGTTGCGTTGGTGCGATGTTGTAGCGCAGCCGAAACTGCGCCGGCGAGGCCAGACCCTGGAGTTGTTCCTGCACCTGCTTTTTGGTGGGGGCATATGAATAGCGTCCGCACATGATCGAAAAGTTAGAAAGTGAGCGACGTTTTTGTTTTATAAAAATCAAAATTTTCTGGTCTTAAACCGCCGAAAACCTCCAGTAAATTTGGCGGATCGGGTTGGTAAAACACCTAATTGTCTAACAGCGTGTTTATTAGTATGAAACACGTTTTGTTTTAAATGGTTACCAACAGCCAAAATATTTCCGATTTCTAAAGGGTTCAGCATCAGATAGTAAGCGAATGTTAAGTCCGGCGGTTAATTGTGCAGAACCGGTCGCTTTATCCACCGTGGCCCACAATGGATGGCAGTTATGATCGGAAAACACAGCGTCCGCCGTCACCGTGTGCAGAAGGTTCGATTTGGTCAACGACGATTCACACAGTGGGTGAGTTTGAAAAGTTTAACCGGGGACTTACTAACTTTTTCGCACCAACCCGTTGGTAACCCGGCAACTGATTGAGCACACCAGCTTATTATCCGTTGAAAAGTGTGCGTAACGTTGGTAAGTGTTGCGGATAACCAAAAGGCCTGCTGTAGTTACGCAGTTCCTCACATCCTAACAGCCCTGATGATGGGCAGTGAGAATTTTTATAAACTATTTAAAATCATTAAAGAGTAATCAATCTGGTGTAAAGTGGAGAGCAGACTGTTTTACTTTTGTTTTAAGATGAGCCGATCCGGCTGGAAACAAATAAAAATATGTGCCATGACAGGGTTTAGGATAAAGTACGCGGACGAGGATCGCATTGCCCGCGCGGTGAAAATTTGGTTGTTCATCGGACTGTTCATGGTCCTGATGCAAGTGGTTATCGGCGGCGGCACCCGGCTGACGGGGAGTGGCCTGAGTATTACCAAATGGGAGATCGTGACCGGCTCCATTCCGCCGCTGAACCAACAGGACTGGCAGCAGGCTTTCGACTCCTACCAGCAGACGCCACAGTACCAGAAGATCAATCAGGGTATGTCGCTGGAGGCCTTCAAATTCATCTTTTTCTGGGAATACTTCCACCGGCTCTGGGCGCGACTGATGTTCTTCGTGTTCGTCTTTCCCTTCGGCTGGTTCCTGCTGCGGGGTATGCTCTCGCGGCGACTGATGCAGCGCCTCATCGGCGTGGTGTTGCTGGCCGGTCTGGAAGGCTTCTTTGGCTGGATCATGGTGTACAGCGGTCTGATCAAGCGGCCCTGGGTGAACGCCTACAACCTGACCCTGCACCTCTGTACGGCCCTGGTGATTTTCAGTTATTTGCTATGGACCATTTTTATCGCCCTGCGGCCCCGACCGGCGACGGATCAGCCACCCGTGCTGCAATCCTGGCGCGGCTACGTGTGGGGGATGGTCGGGGTGACCTTCCTGCAGATCGCGTTGGGGGCCATGATGTCCGGTACCAAGGCCGGGCTGCTCTATCCGACCTGGCCAGGCATGCAGGGCGGCTACTTTCCCGCGGTGCTGGCGGATGCCGGCAACTGGCGGCTCAGCCATTTCATCGACTATGATACCCACCCGTTTTTGCCGACCTTGATCCAGTTCCTGCACCGGAATGTCGCTTACCTGCTGACGGGCCTGGTCCTGTATTTTGGCTGGCGGCTGCGCCCTTTACCGCTGTCCCGGGCATTACGGCAAGGTAATGCGGCGTTGCTCAGTTTGCTGGGCGTTCAGGTGCTGTTGGGTATTCTGACCCTCATCAACTGCGTATCGAAGATCCCGGTAGGCTTGGGGGTTTTGCACCAGGCCGGCGCCGTATTGTTGCTGACCGCCTTACTTTTTGTTGCTTATCAGTTCAGTGGCCTCGTACCGTTGGCCAATCGTCAGCAGGCCAAGGTGGTGACGGTGGAAGCGGCTGAGTCGTAAGCCTCGGCCGCTCCATGTACTGGCACCCGTTTTTACGCAAATGCGAACGCGATTGGTTGCATCGTTATATTTCCGGCTTTTTGCTACTTTTGCTCTTTAACCAGAAATAGAACGAATGAACGTGACCATACTAGAGGAAAATGGATTCCGGTACATAGAGTCCGGAAAGAAGGAGGAAACCCTGCTGCTGTTGCACGGCCTGTTCGGGGCATTAAGCAATTTCGAGAGTGTCATCAACCATTTCTCTGACCGGTACAACGTGGTGGTGCCCATCCTGCCCATCTATGAAATGCCCATCTTTGAAGTATCGGTGATGGGGCTGGTGGATTTCGTCGGCAAGTTCGTCGACTTCAAAGGTTACCCGAAAGTCCATCTGCTGGGCAATTCGCTGGGCGGGCATATTGCGCAACTGTTTGCCCTGGCGCATCCGCAGAAAGTGGCGTCCATCACTTTGACCGGAAGTTCGGGTCTATTCGAAAGCGCCTTCGGCACCGCTTTTCCCAGACGCGGCGACTATGAGTATATCAAAAACAAAACGGGGGAGACGTTCTATGATCCGCAGGTGGCCAGTAAAGAGCTGGTAGACGAGGTGTTCGGTATTGTCAATGACCGCAGTAAGGCCATCCGGGTGGTAGCGACCGCCAAATCCGCCGTGCGACATAATCTGGGCGACAAGCTGCACAGTATCAAAGCGCCTACGCTACTGGTTTGGGGTAAACAGGATACGGTGACGCCACCTTTTGTCGCCGAAAAGTTCCACGAACTGATCACTAACTCCTGGCTGCACTTTATTGACAAATGCGGTCACGCGCCGATGATGGAAAAGCCGGCAGAATTCAATCAGATCCTGGATAATTTTCTAGCGCAGGTAACGGCCGGAAAAATAGCGGTGTAATAAGTTCTTCGGAAGGGGGTATGGCGAAAGTAATTGCCATGCCCTTCTGTTTGTTTATATTTGTAAATATATTGTTATTTAATATTGCAATAGCCAGTCCTTAAAGATTTCAAAGTCAGCGTGCATTGGCACGGACACTTTTTCCTGGTCTTGCAGCGCCTGCAATCGGCCAGGCATTTCAATCGGTCTTTCCAGGATACGTTCCACATCTTCCAGAAATTTAGCCGGGTGCGCGGTTTCGAGGATAATGCCCTGCGCTGGTGGGTATTTTTTCCAATAAGCGTGCAAAGCCAAATAACCGACCGCGCCGTGTGGGTCAATGGTGTAATTAAATTTTTGATCAATTTCCCGCATAGCTGCTTCCGTTGCCCGGTCATCAAATGAAAAACCTACTACATCGTTTTGCAGATTGTTCCACGTGGAACCATACAAATGCAGCATTCGGGAAAAATTGGAAGGGCTGCCAACATCCATAGCATTGGATAGTGTGCGAACCGAAGGGCGTGGCTTGTAGATGCCCGTGTCCAAGTATTCGGGCACTACATCGTTGATATTGGTGGCGGCAATAAACTTATGCACGGGTAGTCCCATGCGTTTGGCCAGGATGCCGGCAGTGAGGTTGCCGAAATTTCCTGAAGGAACGGAGAATACCACCGGGGAATGCTTTTCCGGCAGTTGCTTATAGGCCTCGAAGTAGTAAAAAGTCTGCGGGATCAAGCGGGCAATATTGATGCTGTTGGCAGAACTCAGGCGCATTTTCTGCGTTAATTCCCCGTCCAGAAATGCGCGCTTCACCAACGCCTGACAATCGTCAAAAGTACCGTTGATCTCCAGGGCAGTAATATTGTGTCCGAGGGTAGTGAGTTGTTTTTCCTGTAGCGGACTGACCTTGCCCGCCGGATATAAAATAACGACCCGAATGCCCGGCGTGCGATAAAACCCAGCTGCCACTGCCCCGCCGGTATCTCCGGAGGTGGCCACCAGAATGACAATCTCCCGTTGCTTGTCGGGATTCAGATAGGACATCAATTCCGCCATAAAGCGGGCGCCAAAATCTTTGAACGCCAGAGAAGGGCCGTGGGTCAGCTCCAGGATATGCGTCTGTTCATCCAGGCGAACCAAGGGTGCGGGAAAATTAATAGCGCGGTCGACTATAGTTCGCAACTCTTCCTGCGGTATGGTGCCCTGCAAAAAGGTAGAAGCCACCCGGAAGGCTACTTCCGGAAAGGAGAGATTTTGCAAATCCTGAAAAAAGGACACCGACAACTGTGGAATTTCCAAAGGCATGAAAAGACCATTATCCGCCGGCAATCCCTTGAAAACGGCTTCTTCTAAACTGACCTGAAGCGTAGGGTTATTGGTGCTGTAAAATTGCATGGTCTTATAGTGCGTGCTGAAGGGCTGGCAAAATTGTTCCACGTGAAACAATTGAAAAGGTGTACGTTAAAGTTTGGTGATGATGATTTCCACGCGCCGGTTGCGCTTACGCAGATCATCGGTCTTGTTATTGGTCAAGGGTTTTTGTGCACCATAACCTTTGGTTTCAATACGGTCGGCCTTGATACCCTTGCCCAGCAAAAAGGTCTTGATGGCTGCGGCCCGTTGTTCTGAAAGTTGCAGTAGTTCCGCCGGCTTGCCTACGTTGTCAGTATGGCCTTCGATGCGGATCTTCAGACCGGGATTCTCCACTAAAAGAACGTACAATTTATCCAGCTCGGTAAAGGATGTTTCCAGGATAATGGCTTTTGACTGCTGGAAAAAAATGGGCAGCAACTCAATTTTATC
>JBKJKS010000601.1:0-2999 GCA_046597295.1 Saprospiraceae bacterium | reverse complement strand
ACGATAACCAGGCTTTTATCAACCGTGAAACTATAACCAATCATTTCAAAAATCAAATATTATGCACCACGACCATTCCGCTTGCATCGAGGCTTGCCTCGCCTGCCTCACTTCCTGCGAACACTGCGCCACTGCCGACATTAAGGTAGGTATCGACATGGCTGCCTGCGCCCAACTCTGCCGCGACTGCGCCGACTTCTGCGCCCTATGCGCCCGCTTGCAGGCCCGCGACTCGCAATTCAAGCACGAATTCTGTGCGCTCTGCGCGAAAGTCTGCGACGCCTGCGGCGCTGAATGCGAGAAACACGCCATGCTCCATGACCACTGCCGGGAGTGTGCCGAGGCTTGCCGCCGTTGCGCGGAGGAATGCCGGAAGATGATGGCATAAAAAGTATGGGAGCCAGGACACATTTTGTCCTGGCTCCCATTTTCTTTCAGCGCGACGCTACGACTTAATACGGCTTGTGAGCCAGCAGCCAGTTCTGCAATTCGCCGACTTCCGCCTTTTGGCCGGCGATGATTTGTTCGGCCAGTTGGCGGGTTTCGGCATCTTCTCCGTATTTCAGCAGCATTTCGGATGTCTTGATACCGCTTTCATGGTGGACCATCATCAACGACGCGAAGTCATAGTCGGTATCGCCGGTCAGTACTTGCAGGTCCTTGTCCTTACCGGAATGCTCCATATGCTCCATCATTTTCTGGGTGAACTCAGGCTTGGAGAGATGTGGCGTATGCCCAGTGAGAAAAGCCGTCAGTTCGGCAATTTCAGCTTGCTGTGTGGCAATTATTTCAGTCGCCAACATACGCAGGGTAGCGTCGTCACCCTTTTGCAGTTCCAGATTGGCCATGTCCGTTGCGCCCTGGTGGTGAGCGCGCATCATCATAGCCCAGTCGTGATCGGGGTCATTAGTCGGGATCATAGCGTCCATTTCAGCCGCCATTTCGTGCATGAGTCCCATCATTTCATTTTGGTCATGGGATTGGAAGAGCGGGTCGCTGTCGCTATCCTTACAGGCGGAGAAACAAATCAGTCCGGCCAAGGCGGTTAAAAAAAGGAACTTCTTCATAGTCAGTGTGTGAAAGGTTAAAATAAGCGGGAGAAAAAAACCTGGTGCTGGGGAGCAGATAAAACCTGAAAATTTTGTGCCCCACGACCGCCCCGCATTAATGAGGCACTTTTTAAACACTTTAGTATAGATAGGAGAAATATTTTCCACACAAAAAAATCACGCAATTAAATTGTTAGTGGCACGATTTTATTGCTATTTACAATACGCTTTAAATCATAAAGCACTCGCCATCACTTCACCAGGCATTGCACTATTTGGGTAACTAAATCCCGGTAGTCTTCAATTGTGGCTCATGCTCCCAACGCGCTGAATTCTTGAGTTATTCTCATAATTTTCAGTCAGGCGGGGGAATATGCGCCAGTTCGTTTCCAGATTCTATTTTTCCAGGTTCCAATACCACCTTGGGCAACTGCTGAGTCAGTTGGCTTGGTCATGCTTATGGCTAACCTAACCTAGCCTTGTCTTTGTAATAAGGAATTGCAAACGCAAAATCCTGTAATACTTTTCTATAATTCTATAAGACTTGCTTGGGTATACCCCTTGCACTTTACTGTATTGCAACCATAATTTTATTGGTTATGGGACTAATTGACTAACGTCACTGCATGGGTTGAGCGTAGTCATTGTTTGAGGATCAAGAAGTCAATGACCTTTGTATCATTCCGATAAAACACGGTTAAAATTTCACCATCATTCAAACAATTAAAAAATGAAAAAATCAACAAGTCTTTCTATTGTTCTGGTCGCAGCCATGAGTTTGCTTTTTGCCTGCACGGCAAACCAAACCGCTGACCAACGTCTCAAAGATGATAGTCAGCGCAAAGCCACTATGGTGGCCATCGTCCATCACCAACCCTATATGACGGAGATGATGCAGGAGATGATGAAAAACGACAGCTGCAAACAAATGATGATGCAGACCATGATGAGCGACTCCAAAATGCAGCCCATGATGATGGACAACATGATGAGTATGTGCAAAAAAGACCCGGCCATGTGCAAGATGATGATGGACAAAACGATGGCCATGTGTGATGCGGACTCGTCCATGTGCACCATGATGATGGGGGCCATGCAGCCGCACCCGAATGTGATGAAGTCCATGAAGGGGATGTGCGACATGAACATGATGCCGAAAAAATGACTGGCAAACAGACCGAAGAACGGGCAACAGCGTCTCTGACGGACGGGCAACAGCACTTCTGAAGAAATCAAAAATCAAAAATCATGTTCTACGACGGTTATCACTTCGGAGGAATGCACCTGATATGGTGGTTCGTTTGGATGGCGATCATCTTTTGGATTTTCGCAACGCCTTACGATATTCCGGGCCAAATGAAAAGGAAGGATTCTGCTTTCGACATATTGCAGAAGCGTTTCGCTTCGGGGCAAATAACAAATATGGAATACCAGAATCAGAAGAAAATTTTACAGAACGTTTAAAAAATAAAAACAATGGCAAACAAAAATGATGCAGCCGATAAGGTTGTCAAAAAAAAGGCGAAGAAGCATATAACTGCTTTGGAAGTAGAGGCCTTACAACACAGTGCAGTAGATCACGTGCGGCCCGATTCCTCATCGGATATAATGGGCAGGAGCGAAATAATAAATACCGGGCCGGTTACTAATTATAAACGAAGAAGGTAATCTTCCAGCTCCGCTGCATAATCGAAATTTGTCGTTCCCGGTTGCTTGTAAAATAAGCAACCGGTGCGACATAATTCATCTTAAAACATTCAAATAAAGCGGATACGCTACAGGAGGCATTAAGCAATACGGGCTATACTATTGCTGAGCTAAGGGCTTAAAGAGTGCATTCAAACTTTCGCATCCGCCAAACCTCGTAGGTTTTGAAATCTACGAGGTTTAGCGGATGCGGTTTTCTATTGTCGTTCTCTAATGAATTAAACCAATTAGTAAAAACATAAT
>JBKJKS010000401.1:0-3171 GCA_046597295.1 Saprospiraceae bacterium | reverse complement strand
CTGCTTTGCCGATCGGCGACCTTCAGTTCGGTCTCTATTTCAGCCGTCTTCGGGAAAGAGATTTTGGGGAATGTGGTCTGAACGTAGGCATTGATCTCCGCACGGCGACCAACCCGGTAACCCAGGCCGCCCTGCCACTTTACCTGCCATGCCTGCAGCCTTTCCGTCGCCAGCCGGTTGATCTCATCGCGGCCGGTAGCCACCTTAAAGACCTGGTTATCCGCCAGTATCCGGCTGGAGGTCTGGGCCAGGAAAGTGTGGTTCAGCGAAGCGCCGGCATATACCCGCAGCGCCCGCCATGGTTGCCAGTAAGCCAGTACCGGCACTTCGATCCGGTGAATACGGCGCACGGAAGCCAGGATGTCGGTATTAATACTGGAAAAGTCGCCGATATTACCGTAGTTTCCGGAGTTGTCGAACAGCCCCAGGCTATTGGACGTACTTTCATAAGCCTCTTCGGAGATGACCGTTACGAGCGATTCGTCGACAGCCAGGCGTTGTACAGCATATTGCAAGCCACTCCGCAGACCCCAGCGGCGCAGCGGTTGAAAATCGACGACCAAACCCGCGACGCCGCCGTTTACCCTGGGCAGGCGCTCTGAATTCAGTCCGGCCAAAATACCATATGACCAGGTCGGCTTACGGGGCAATTTACGGGTGATCTTCGGGCTGGTGTAGGGCGGATATTTCCGGAAATCGAGCGTATCAACCACCTCCGGGAAGGAAAATGGAGTGGGCAGAGTAGCCAAAGCAGTCACCGGACTGATGGAAGCAGGATCGGCTCCAGCGGACTGCACATCCAGTTCATTTTGCGCCCTGGCGCCCTCCGCCGGCAAAGTCAATTCCGGTATGGGAGCGGCGGTAAACGCTGCTTTTTCTGTCCAAAACGGCCGGGCTTTTGCTTGTAGTCTACTGGCGCCGTGGGTTTCCCGGGCTTGTTCCTGGATTGTCAGCGGCTGACTGACTGCTGGAGCGGTCATGGTAACCGGATTTGCGCCGTCTGGCTGCCTGCCGAGCGGACCATGCTCCGCCATGGGGGCTGCCGGAGTGACCGGTACAGGTTCTTTTTCGGTGGAGTGCTCATACCATTGCCAGCCTGTCACGCCGATGAGCGGCAACAGCAGCAAGCCCGCCAGCCACCACCAGCCAGCTACCCGCCGCCGCCGGCGTGGCATCCGTTGATCCAGTAACTGCTGCATCGCAGCCCAGCCCTGGTCAGTCACCATATCGTGTTCTTGTTCTTTCATGTTTTGCTGATAATTCATTCAGGCGATTAAAAGGTATTATCCTTTGATTTTAAAGGTTATTGTGCGTTGCCAATTGCCCATTGCCGCTGCAGCAGATCGCGCAGTTTCTGGCGGGCGGTACTCAGGTGCCATTTGGAAGTGCCTTCGCTCATTTCCAAAGTGACTGATATTTCCGCATGGCTGTAGCCCTCGATGGCGTAAAGCCGGAATACTTCCTGAGACATGGGCGGCAGCGTACGGACCGCCTTCAGAATATCTTCTTCGTAAAAAGAGTCGTGGCCATTTTCTGGCACCGCTTCATCACGCTCATCCAGCACTAAAAAATGCAGGTAACGGGCGTTGTTGCGGAAGTGATCCGCCATGCTGTGGTACACCAGGCGCCGGACCCAGCCCTCCAGGCTTCCCCGAAAGGCGAAGGTGTGGATTTTCTGGAAAACCCGCAGGAAACCGGCGTTGACGATCTCGATGGCCGTATCCGTATCGCGGGTGTAGCGCTGGCACATCCGGAGCATGTCCGGGAAAAAACGCCGGTACAGCACCTCCTGGGCGCGGCGGTCGTTCGCGGCGCAGCCGGCGACGACTTCCTGTTCCGTATAGCGTTTTTTACCAAAAATCATGAAAGGGGGCGATGTTCGTATTAGCGCATCGAAATTGAGCTGATAGACGGTTAAAATGGAAAAAGGGTTGGGCCGCGCCAAGGATCGGGTAAAAATAGTCTAATCCCGCTTCTTTTTGGCTTTAAACGACCAGGTAATTTCAATACGGGCCGCTATTTGCCCATCGGCCAGGCACCCTTCGGAGACCATTCGCAGCGTTTTTGCCTCGTCTGACTGCAGCACCTGCTGAATAAGCTGCGCTACTTCCGTGCCCTCGGTACAGGTAAACAGCAGCCTGGTATCTGCTTTCTTGAAAAATTGCGCTTCCACCCGCGTCACCAGCATGGATACCGGCGGCTGTTCCTGTAAGTGCGTCAGGCAGAGCAATCCGGTGGAAAGTTCGCCTGCTGCGCACTGGGCGGCGAAATAAGTGGAGCGGAAGGGATTTTGCGCACGCCAGCCGTAGGGCAGCGACACCACCGCCCGTTCACCGTCGCAGGAGCGCACCCCAATGCCCATGAACCAGGCGGCCGGCAATTTCCGAATCAAAAAAAGGCGCATCCACCCCCGCGAATTGATCCGCCCGAGAAATTGCTGTTTTGTCATCTGGGTAATTAAAAAGCGGTGCTGCATCCGGGAACTTTCGGCAGCGCCCAACGTTTGAAGTTATCGTTAATTCTGGCCAAAGCAAGCAACTATTCTGAGGAACTATCCCATATTTGAGCGATTAAATTTTATGTCCGACCCCCTGCGGCTAATTTAATAATCACCCTGCAACGGTTATTTCACCAAAACTACCTACTTTATGGAATGGAGAAAACTGAACGGCCAACGCATTGAACAGCCGTTACTTATTGCGGTAGAAGAGACGATCAAGCGAGAAGTCGCGGAAGGTTACCGTTTAAAAGTTTGTATTGGTACGGATTCGCAGGTGATCGGCAATGAGGTGCATTTTGCTTCGGTCATCGTTTTTTTGCGCGAAAAGCGCGGCGGCTTTATGTTTATTTCCAACGATAAAAACCAGCGGAAAATGACCATTCGCGAGCGGATGATCCTGGAAGTCGGTCGGTCCGTGGAGGTGGCGTATTCGCTGTGCGAGCTGTTGGATAAGTACGACGTGGCCCTGGAAGTGCATGCCGACATCAATACCGATCCGGCTTTCGAAAGCAATACGGCTTTGAAAGAAGCAATGGGCTATATCCTCAGTATGGGTTTTGTGTTCAAGGCCAAGCCGGATGCCTTCGCCTCTTCGTGCTGCGCGGACAAGGTGATTTGAGGCCAGGCCGACGGATAGGATTCCGATGGGAACGCGGATGACGCGGATGTGC
>JBKJKS010000521.1:0-4308 GCA_046597295.1 Saprospiraceae bacterium | reverse complement strand
CGGGGAGCCGACTCCCACCTTTGCCTCATCATTGCAAACGTAAAATTTCTGCCGCCTGAGGAAAGCATTTAAAGTGCCCGGTTACACCCTCGGCACCCTGGCCCTGCTGCTCGGCCTTGGTCGCTACACCGATGGCGAACTGGCCCATACTTTATCGGTCACACTGGCAAATTGCGGTACTTTTGCTCCCCTAAATTGCTGGAAAATGCGCTTGATCCTACTGCTGCCGGTGCCGGTAATCTGCTTTTTACTGGCCTGTGCATCCGGGCAAAAAATAGCGGCGGCGGACGATCCGTTGGGTCGCTTGCTGGCTGGTCTACGGACGGACACGCTGGTCGACCGGGTGCTGCGTAACCCCGCCCACGAAGTCCAGATTATCTACACCCAGATCGACCGGGACGCGGCCGGGCAACCGCATTTCGTCTCCTACCGGTATGGGGTGGATTCCACGCGCTATTTCTATCCGGCCAGCGTCGTGAAGCTACCCCTGGCCCTACTGGCCCTGGAAAAGATCAACTACCTCCAGCATTCGGGTTATCCGCGGCTGACCCGCAGCACCCCCTACCGCCTGGATTCCCTGCGTTCCGACCAGCAGACGTATGCCGCCGACCTGCGGGCGCCCGGCGGGCGCCCGAGCATCGGTCATGACATCCGCCAGATCTTCACGGTGAGCGACAACGACGCTGCCAACCACCTGTTCGAATTCCTGGGCCGGGCCGCCATCAATGCAACGTTACTGGCGAAAGGCTATACCCGCACCGGCATCACGCACCGGCTTAGCGTGGCGCGGGATAACCGTTACGCCAGCCCCATCACCTTTTATGATTCGGGCGGCAGCATTTTTAAGGAAGGGGAGCGGTTCGACGACTACCCGTACCGCAACGCGCAGACGGGACTGCGCAAAGGCCGGGGCTACCTGCGCGGTGATACGCTGGTCCGCAAGCCCTTCGACTTCAGCGAAAAGAACTGGTTTGCACTCCCCGACATGGAGCGCATGCTGCGGGCCGTACTCTTTCCCGAAGCCATGCCCGCCGTCCACCGGTTTCGCCTGCGCGCCGACGACTATCCGTTCCTCTGGCACTACATGGGCATTTTCCCACGGGAATGCGACTACCCGCGCTACGATACAGCGGCCTATCCCGACGGTTATGTCAAATTCTACCTGTTTGGCGACCGCACAGACCGGCAAAGCGGCGCCGTACGTTCTTTCAACAAAGTCGGCGAAGCCTACGGTACCCTGACCGACGTGGCCTACGTGGTTGATTTTGAGCATAATGTAGAATTTATTCTGGCCGCCACCCTGCTCTGCAATGCGGACGGTATTTTCAATGACGGCGTGTACGAGTACGAAACCGTGGGTCTCCCTTTTCTGGCCAAACTGGGCCGGGCCGTGTATGCGTACGAGTTGAAGCGGGAGCGAAAAGTGGTACCTGATCTGAAAAAGTTCCGGGAAGCGCTGCGTTGATCCAGTGAGGGGGTGACTTTAAGTCACCCCCTCACTAAGCGCTATTGTATTGTATCGTGGTCTTAACGCAAAAAAAGCAATTCTTTCGCCAACGCCTGGTTACATAACGTTCCGTTCCGCAATCCGGCAAAGTCTTTGGCGGAAGAGTATTCCCATTCCTCCATCTGACGGACCAGATTTGCCTTGACGGGATTGCTATGTATATATTGGAAACAGGTGTTTCCATACATTTCCCAATTTTGCCATACTTTCCCATAGTCTGGGTGCGTGATGGAAATATAGGGGTCTTCCCAGCCTTCTTTCGCTTTCGTTTCCTGGCGAAACAACGAGCCGCTCCGGTTTTCATGGATATTAACGGCGCGGGTATAGGAGCGGAGCATAATGGCAATGGAATCGTTGAGGGTTCGATGTTTGATCTCCGGGTAAGTGAGGGGGTGACCTGGAGTCACCCCCTCACTAGTGCTCACAGGAATGCTCACTTCCCGAACATAAATCAGCCAATGAAAATGGTTGGGCATCAGGCAGTAGCAGAGAAAATCTCCATAAGGTGAAATATAGGTCCGCATTTTCCGGAGGAAAAACAGATAGTTTTCGGCTTTAAAGAAAGTACGTTGCCGGTTATTACCTTGATTATACACGTGGTAAATCGTATTTTGCTCGAAGTGCATAGTTGGTTCTTCTTTTTTATTCGATACTTATGAGACAGCCCTCACTAAACAGGAGGCTCGATCAGGTCCCATAAATTTCCGTATAAATCGGCAAATACCGCCACCGTACCGTATTCCTCTTCGTGGGGGGCGATCGTAAAATGAATCCCCCGTGCCAGCATTTGCGTGTAGTCCCGCCAAAAATCGTCCGTGTACAGGAAGAGGAAGACCCGGCCGCCGGTTTGATTGCCGACCCGGCTCCGCTGCACATCACTGGCGGCTTGGGCCAGCAGCAAATGACAGCCCGGGGCAGCCGCCGAACTTTTGGGCGTCACCAGTACCCAGCGCTTGGTCTCGCTCAGCCTGGTATCTTCTACGAGGGTAAAATCTAACTTTTGCGTGTAGAACGCAATCGCTTCGTCGTAGTCGTCCACGACCAGTGCTACATGGGCAATTCGTTGGTGCATCAAAACAGACCGTAAAAGTGGAGATGAAATGGATTCTTTAATGGTCGGTCACCTGGCGCCAGGCCGGGAAAAATGGTGACAGCCGCCGCCAAAATAGTGGAAATCAACGAGCGGTATAAAAAACACGGATCACCTGACCGAAGCCGGGTGATCCGTTGCTGGTAACCTTTAGAAAACGGTGGTTCGCCGGTTGCCGTTATTGGCAGGTGGCCGTGCTGCCAGCTTTACAACAGGGGATCGGACACAGATCGGGCGCCGGGCAAGGGACGCCGTTGCAGGTGGACGCCTCTGCGTTGCAGCAGGCACTGTTAGTGGACTGGGAAAAGCCGAATGCAATACCCGATAGCAGCAGCACAGCGGCGCTCAGCGCCAGCATTTTATTTTTCATGTTGTTGAAATTGAAAAGTTTAAGTAGAAAAATGACGGTCCAGAAAAACCGGTTCACTTAAACTTCCGCTGCGGGCGGATGCCACACAGCATGGAGAAACGACTGCGGATACCGGTGTTGCCGGCCCTGCGGCTTTTCCTGGACCGCCTCGGCAAAAATGCGGAGCCGGAAATCCGTGGTTGGCAGCAGGTAACAGCAACACCCCGGCGCGCAGAGGAAGCAGCAGGTCGCCGCATCATCCG
This sequence comes from Saprospiraceae bacterium, assembly GCA_046597295.1. Classification (GTDB taxonomy): domain Bacteria; phylum Bacteroidota; class Bacteroidia; order Chitinophagales; family Saprospiraceae; genus M3007. The sequence continues at coordinate 1,099 of JBKJKS010000521.1, read as the reverse complement.
CATCCTGCCCACCGTCGCCCTCCCGGGGAACGGAACAATCTTCTTCCGCCCTGTAGCCAGGCTCCGCAGCACCGTCCGTTTGCATCGAACATTCGAGCCGGCTGCCCTGGCTACAGCGCTGCTCGACACAACGTATAGCCTGCAAAGAAGCCAGGCTGCAAGTCAGCATCGAGAGGGCAATGAATATGGAAGAGAATCTGCGCATGGGGACTGGTAAAGGAAGAACAAAGCAAGTATACAGCGTCAAACCCGGGACCAGATTCTTGAAATTTAACAAAATTTTAAGCGCGCAGCTCCCCCTCGGCGCGCTGAAGGGCATACCGGTCAAAAAATGGACGGGGGAGCATCCCTAAGTATGCTGATCAAAACAATGCACTATCTTACTCCTGAAACAGGGGTCATTCCGGGTGATCGGTGAGGACCCCTGTCGTGGGTACATTGCAAAGTTTCGCTAACTTATTTTACACTGCACTAAGGTATGCCTCCTTAAATTTGCAACAAACGTAGAATGACAGACTCGCTACGATTATTACCCACCTTTTACCTTATCGACCAGTAAATTGGGGAGCGCCGTAATGATCTTGTTTTCCGGGGAAACAGTTTGGAATGGGTTGTTCGGATTCGGAAATACGAAGGATTGATCTACAACTCGCCAGGAGGTGTTAGTAGGTAGTTGCTGGTAAATGCCTAAAATCAACTTAGGCAGTTCAACGATGTCAAAACTACCAATGCTACCGCTTTTATTGGCATCGGCAGCAATCATCCGATAGGGGCTGCCCAGCGGTTCCAAACCCAGGATGTGTCGGCTGATCAGCACAAGGTAAAGTCAATTATAGGGGAAGTGTCGGCATTAAGCACAGACAGTAGGTGCTGATCCAAAGTTGCCTGCTGGTGATGTTCAACAAAAAGCCCCCGTTTCGTCCCGATTGCTCGGAATAAAACGGGGGCTAATGCCAGCTAGGGGGAGCATTTTTTCAAAAGTGTCCCCGGTAGTCTCAATCCACCACTTTCACCATGCGGAGTGTTTGCAGCGTATTGTTTTGCTGCAACACGACGGTGTAGACACCGGCCGGGAAGTTTTTGGTCGATACGTTGAAGG
>JBKJKS010000104.1:0-3957 GCA_046597295.1 Saprospiraceae bacterium | reverse complement strand
TTCCTGAGGCGACATCGGCGGAGGCGTCGACTCCGGCGCCCGGCGAAAATGGAACTCGAATGGTACGCCGTGCATTTCCAGCGTCATGACCAACGTCGAATCGGTCAGCGTCTGGATGTGCTAGGTGACCGGCTGGGCGCTTTTCTGCTCGATATCATTTTTTATGACCCTGTAGTCGGTGGGGCCATCCGCGCCGACCGGCAGATTCGTCTGCATTTTGCCATCCGCTCCAAACTGATAGTACACGCCCTGCAGGGTGGGGGTTTCGTTCTTGTTGCGCAGCCCTTTGGTCAATTGCCAACGCCCGACCAGCGTACTTTGCGTTTTTTCCGTTTCGTTTTCGCAGGCAGCAAGCAGTAATGAAGCCAGGGCAAGGGGAAGCAGACGGGACAGCATGGCAGAAACGGATTGGTGATGTGGTGGTCAGGAGGGTTGGGTAATGTCCGGTATCCGAAGCGGCAGGCATTACTTCAGGTCAACAAAGCCGAAACCCAGGTATGGATACTCGCCAAAGCCGGCGAAGTAACAAAATTCCATCATGGGCGGCGGCAGACTGACTTCAAATTCGTAGGCGAAGCCGCGTAACTGGGCCACGCCCTCCGGGTTGGGTTTGAGGTGGATAAGCCGGGATTTTGCCTGCCCGATCAGGCGGTACTGCATGGGAAACGCCGGGTCGAGCAGTTTGAGGGAGACCAGCGATTTGTACTGCATGGCCGCTTTGAAACGCCGCACCAGGTGGTTGAAAAAACTGACGTCGTATTGTTCGTTATCGGGTAATAAATACGGGTTGGTCGTCTTTACTTCCTCCACGGTCGTGATGGAAATAGGCGATACGGCCTTGAACTGCATGGTATCCTTGAAGATCGGCTTGGGCATGATCTGCCAGTGCTTGACTTCGAACTGCGCCGGTTGGCCTTCCAGGGTCCCCAATGCCAGCGGTTGCTGGCGAAACAGGTTGACGATCTGTTGTTCAAAGGAGGGATCCAGGTAGAGGGAAATACTGATTTTGACCTGATTACCCTGGAGTTTGAACTCCTGTTTCACCTGGTCCATCTCGTACGGATAGATGGCCAATGGGCTAAAAGTGAATAACTTGTAGTTGCGGGAGCCTAGGTCGAAACCACGTTGCTGGACCCAATGCTGAAGTTCCGCCCCCGCTTTGGAAAGGACGGCAAACACCCAACTGGAGATCTCGGATTGGTAGTTAATCGGGATAATAGTGCCTTTCTGACAGGAAAGGCTGAACTGGATGCGCATAGTGTGCAGTTGTGATTAAAAATAGATTATAGCCTTCCGGACCTTACGTGGTTTAGTTTTCCCGCGAAAAGTACAGCAATCCTGCTTTTTAACAAGGAAAAAATTCAGCATCGGGCGGGAATCCGCATTTTCAGCGAATTCAGCGCAGGAGGGTGACGCTTCCTTCAAACAATTCCCGGGTACCGTCGAGGTACTCCACTTCAGCATACCAGACGTAGACGCCGATCGCGCCCACCAGGCCGCGGACCTGCCCATCCCAGCCGTCACTCTCCTGCAAGGGTGAAAAATCGTCGCGGCGGAAGCAGACGTCGCCCCAGCGGTCGGCAATCTGGAACGTGACGACGCGACCAACACTCTGGTCCGTGAAGATAGAAATGTAGTCGTTGTAGCCATCGTCATTGGGCGAGAACACGTTGGGCACCCACACCGCCGTTTTATGCTCCGCTGCCTGGACCCGCACCCGCACCTGGTCGGTGGCGGTGCAGCCGCCGGCATTGGTGACGGTGACGGCATACAAGCCGGCTGTACTCACGGATATGGTCGCCGTGGCAGCGCCCGTGCTCCATTGGTACTGCAGGGCAGGATTGGCTACGCCCAGCGTCAGGGTGCTGCCGGGCACGATGACGATATCCGCCGGGCCCAGCTCGACCACCGGCGGCACCGGAGCTTGCACGATAAACGTATCGCGGCCAATGCATCCATACTCGTTGTAAACGACCACGCTGAAGGTAGCGGCCAGATCAGCAGGCACTTCGATCGAGCGTTCCATAGAGCCGTCGCTCCACAGGACGCAGCAGGAATCGCAATTTTGGACCTGCACCGCCAAAGTGAGCGACGGCTCACCGCAAGCAGAACCGGCCGTCGAAATGCGGGCCGTCGTTTCGCACAGGGTTTGCACGATCCAGTAATCATTTAGACCGGCGGAGGCTTCGGTTTTCTCGAAGCCGGCATTGCTTTCCGAGTGGCCGCCGAAGACCAGGGCGCCATTGGTCAGGCGGGAAACCTGGGTGAGCGCTTCGTTGGCACTGCCGCCCACGGGCAGCTCCCAGCTTTTTTGCTGGTTTTTATCCAAACCTACTATCCAATAGTCATAGCCGCCGCGCAGGGCGGCTTCTTTGTTGCCCGATGCATCGGAGCCTGTTACGCCACCCAGTACGAGCTGGCCTACCTCGTTTTCTTCGATGCTGTATAAGTCATCCAGACCGGCGCCGCCAAAACTCCATTCGCGCAACTTTTGACCTTCCGGCGTCAGTTCCAGCATCCAGTAATCGCTCTCACCACCGTAAAAAAGGGCATCCTTGCCGTTATTGAACGTGGTCGGTGGCGCCGGCGCCGACCCGGAGCGACCGCCCAGAAAGAGATTGCCCGTCCGCGAAATACACAGGGCATACGGATAATCCTCGGCGGTACCGCCGTAACGGTGGGTCCAGACGACCTGCCGGGAAACGGGATTGAATTTGATCAACAGGAAGTCCATACCGCCCCGGGTAGGTTCGGCACCCAGATCACCGCCGGCATCGGACACGGTACCACCGGAGAGGTAAATATGGCCGTCGGCCGCCCATTCCAGATCATTGATCTGTTCGTAGTTGTCGCCACCGATGGTTTTGTCCCAGATTTTGTTGCCCAGATTATCCACCTGCAGCACCCAGAAATCCTGTGACCCGCGCGAATTTTCGGACTTTTCATTGCCGATGTCCGACCAGGAATGGCAGCCCAGCAGGTAGCCGCTGCCATCGGGTATCGGGCGAATGGCAAAAAGTTCGTCCCGGTAGAGGCCGCCGTAGGTCTGGTCCCACAGCAAATTACCTTTTCCGTCTATTTTGATCAGCCAGACATCCGCATCGCCGCGACTGGCCTGGGTCTTGTCCCCACTGATGCCCGAATACGAGTATCCGCCGGCCAGGAAACCGCCATCCGCCGTCGGGACGAGCGCCCAGAGTCGTTCGTCCTGCAGACCACCGTACATGCGCCGCCACAGCAGGTTGCCGTCGAAGTCCAGCTTGGCGATAAAAATATTCAGGGAGAAATCGGTTGGGCTGCCGAAGGCCAGGTTCGACCTGGAAGTGCCGCCCACCAGGATGCCGTCGGGCAGCACGACTTGGCCATTGAGTTCTTCATAGCTCTCGCCGCCCAGTGTTTTGTCCCAATTGAGCAATGGTTGACCGACGACCATTCCTACGCCTCCCGTCAACAACAGAGAAACCAGGGTTTTATACCAAAAAAATCGCCAGTGAAGAATAGTCATGAGACGCAAACGGATTATAAGAATATCAGATAGCAAATAAGGTTCCATAAATGCTGGGCCGTACCCACTTTCACCCTGCCGTAGAAAATATAGCGTAATTATGTATGGGCATGGCAGGTAAATAACCATGCCACTGACCGTACAAGGTATAAAAAATCCGCCAGTCGGCGGAGGGCTGACTGGCGGATAGGATCACCTTGGCAAAAAACACTTATTGATCGAAAAACGTATCGTACTGATTACCCCCGCGCTCCACCTTGGTGGGGGTAGCAACCGGCGCATTCAGGTCGAGTACATCATGGCTGTTATTCGCTTTGGCGATGATCTTGTTCTTGTCATTACCCAGTAGCATGGAAGCGCCCTCTTTTTCCCATTTCTCCAGCAACTGCAAGCCTTCTTCTTCGAACACGCCATTTTGCAGATCGATGGAATCCATGAAGTTTTTGGACATG
>JBKJKS010000073.1:0-4715 GCA_046597295.1 Saprospiraceae bacterium | reverse complement strand
ATTTTCACCACCAGCGGCCAGGCCAGGTAGAACTGCTCCTCCACCGCCACCGACCACAGGTGATTAATACCCATATAATTGCTGTGGTACACCCAGTTATCTTTCAGGGCCATGGCCACATTGGGCGCGAAAATCACGAACCACCACAGCGAATCGTAGCCCTGCAGCCGTTCGGGCGCTTTTTCAATAAACACCACGGTCATTAGCACGACCAGCACGGCAAAGTAGTAGAGCGGGAAAATACGCAGGGCCCGGCGGCTGAAGAAGGTCGCCCAATAACGTGGGCGGTGCTTGGTATCGAGCAGAATGCCGGTAATCAGGAAGCCGGAAAGGACAAAAAACAGGTCGACCCCCAGCCAGCCGCTGTTCACCAGTTTCCAGAAGGGGGTGTTCGGCAGGAAAGCGCTCAGGTAGAAATGATTGAGCATCACGACCAGGATGGCAATACCCCGCACGCCGTCGAGGGCGGGAATTTTGCCGGGAAAGGGGTTGGTCAGCGGCTCGTTGCGCAGAAAAATCGCCAGGGGCGCATAGGCACGGAGGGCGTAGCCAGCTACGATGGGGTGCTTCCGTTGCTGTTTGCGAAAAAAAACCGCCAGAGCGGAGACAAGGCGGGAGGCAGGAAAAGCCATAGCAACCCGGTTATTGGCGATCGGCCATGACCTGCACCCGGGTTCCGTCGGTCAGATTGAGCTGACCGGTCAGCACGACGCGGTCAGCCGGCTGTAAACCCGACGTTACTTCCACCCGGTCGCCGTACATGCCACCCAGTGTGACCGGGCGCAGTTCCACAATAGAATCTTTGACGACGTACACTTTGGCCTCCTGCAAACTCCCGGCAATCGCTTTACGGGGAATGGTCAGACCCTGCCGGAGTTTATCGGCCGCAAAAATGGCGCGGGCGTGCATGCCGCTGCGCAAAGGAGAATTCGTCGGGTTGGTGACCTCTATTTCTACGTCGTAATTATAGGCATTATCGGCCCGCAAACCGATGTTCGTCACCTTGCCGCTCAGCATCGTATCGGGATAGACGTCGGCGGCGATGCGCACGGTCTGGCCTTTGCGGACCTGCAAAATATCCTTTTCGATCACTTTGACCATCAGAAAAAGCCGGTCGAGATTGGTGATCTGGGCCACCTGAATGCCCGGGCCGATCACGCTGCCCCGCTCGATAAAACGCATGCCCAGGGTGCCGTTCATGGTGGCTTTGATGCTGGTGTTGCGCACCTGTTTGCGCAGGCCCTGGAGTTTAGCCTCCGCTGCGGCAATACCCAGGAGCACTTCCTCGATCTTGTTTTTAGGCAGCGCTTCCCCTGCGATGAGTTTTCTGACGCGCTCCTCATCCCGGCGCAGTTTGTCCAGGTTGGTCTGGGTCGCCTGCATTTCGATGCGTAGCAGTTCGTCATCGATCTTGGCGATCACATCGCCTTCGCGTACCGCATCGCCCTTGTTTTTATAGACCTGTACCACCCGGCCGGCGGTCTCGGAAATGACCAGCATTTCTTTGGCTGGCAGAAAAATGCCGTCGGCCTCCAGCTGCTCCGACAAGGTATCCAGCTGGGGTTGGGTCACTTCGACCGGCACGTAGGCACGGGTCGTTTTACCGAGCTCCGTCTCGGCGGTCAGCGCCTGTTTATTGGAATATAATTTCCAGACAATAAGTGCCAGACAGGCGGCAAAGAAGAGCCAGAGCCAGATTTTCTTTTTCAAACGAGGTGCACAGCGTTGCGGGTGCTGAGAGGTGGGACAAATTTCAGCAAAAATTCTGGCAAGTCTACCATACAAAAGCCAGGACTTCCGTCAGGCCTTCACTCAGGCTGAAATGCACCGGGCAGGTGCGGGCGGCGGTTTCCAGCATTTGTTGCTGCGCTTCGGTATAGCCATGGGCCGGCATCGTAAAGTTAATTTCGATCCGGGCAATGCGCCGCGGGTCGGACGCCATCACCTTGGTCACCTCGGCACGGGCGCCGGTAATGTCCGCCAGTCCGTGCCTGCGGGCGCTGATGCCCATGAGGGTCAGCATACAGGTGGCCAGGGAGGTGGCACACAGGTCGGTCGGTGAGAAGGCTTCGCCCTTACCCTGATTGTCGGGCGGCGCATCGGTGAGGATGGTGCGGCCGGAAAGCAGGTGGGTGGCTTCGGTGCGCAGATCACCCAGGTATTGAACGGTGGCTGTCATGCCGCAAAGAAAGGCCTAATACGGCATATTTAACGATTTCCCTCTTCTGCCCGGCCAGGCGGTACCCAATCGGGACGGGTTTCCAGCAGATCATCCCCGTTCTGTTCGGCGCGGCGGCGTTCCTTACGGGCGCGCTCCTCGCCCTCTATTTTATCGTAGGCTTTGATAATGTCCTTGACCAAACGGTGGCGAACTACATCTTCGGTGGTCAGGGTAATGGTGGCAATACCCTCCACACCTTCGAGGATTTGCATGGCCTGCAGCAGCCCCGACTTCTGGTGACCGGGCAAGTCGATCTGGCTCAGGTCGCCGGTGATGATGCACTTGGCCGAGGGGCCGATCCGGGTCAGAAACATTTTAAGCTGCAGCGGCGTGGCGTTCTGCGCCTCGTCGAGGATGATGTAGGCATTGTCCAGGGTACGGCCGCGCATAAAGGCCAGCGGTGCGATCTCGATGACCCGGTTTTCCATGAAGAAATTGAGTTTATCCATGGGCAACATATCGTCGAGGGCATCGTAGAGCGGGCGCAGGTAAGGATCGACCTTATCTTTCAAATCGCCGGGCAGGAAACCGAGATTTTCGCCCGCTTCCACGGCGGGGCGGGTCAGCACAATTTTTTTGACCAGTTTGTTCTTTAATGCCCGCACGGCAATGGCCACTGCGGTATAGGTTTTACCCGTACCGGCTGGCCCGACGGCAAAAACGATGTCGTTGGCTTCGCAAATTTCGATCATCCGCTTCTGGTTGCGGGTCTTGGCCTTGATGGGCCGGCCTTCGCGACCGAACAGGATGGTGCCATTCGTGGCCGAGTCGCCGTTCACGGGGATGCGCACCTCGAAGGGATTATCCCCGCCGAGAATATCCTCCACCGTTTGAATTGGCAGTTCGTGGTGTTCCCGCAGATAGCGGGCCATCATTTCGAATTTTGACTTAGCGGTTTGGGTATCTTTTTTGTCGCCCGCAATTTTCAGGCTGTTGCCGCGCGAGGTAATGGTCACGTCGGAAAAGGCTTTGCGCAAAAGATTTAATTTTGCGTTGTTTTCGCCATAGAGTTCAACCGGGTCGATGCCCTCGATAGTTAGAATGATTTCGCTCAAATTTTTGTCCTTCCTTGTGGCAGCGGGAGACGGGTGGTACACAGCGGATTGATTGTCAAATAGATAAGCTGTACCGGGCCTCCATGCCTTTTTTTAGTTTAATAATCCGCTTGCTACCCACAAAACTAACGTAATGGAGGCGAAGTTTTCAACAAAAAATTCATGCCCTTGGTTCCCGTGAAATCATCATTGAACCCATTCCAAAAATGAATATCGTCACCCTCACCACCGACTTCGGCACCCAGGATTTCTACGTCGGCGCACTCAAAGGCGCCTTGCTCAGCCGTCACCACGATCTGCAGCTGGTGGACATTTCGCATCATATTCCACCCTTCGACATTGTGCAGGGCGCTTTTGTCATTCAGAATGTCTGGCCGGAATTTCCGGAAGGCTCGATCCATCTCCTTGGCGTGAACTGCGTGTATGATGCAGGGTACCGGTTTGTGGCCGCGCGCCGGCAGGGACATTACTTTCTCGCACCCGATAATGGCCTGCTGGCCCTGCTGTTCGACGATCTGCTGCCGCCCGACTTGCGGCAACTGCCCGTCCCGGCAGCCGGTCATTTTTTAGTAAAAAATATTTTTGCCGACGCCGTGGCGCATCTGGTGGCGGGCAAACCATTCGAAGAGTTGGGCGAGTACCCGGCGCCATTGCTGCAACGCATCAGCATTCAGCCCGTCATCATGCCGGCCCGCATTCGCGGCACGGTGATTCACGTGGACAATTTTGATAATGTAGTGGTCAATATTCGCCGGGAAGTGTTCGAGAAAGTGGCGAACGACCGGTCTTTTTCGCTGTTTTTCAAACGTAATGATCCGATTACGCGCCTCAGCGGCAATTACTGCGATGTGCCGGTCGGAGAAACCTTATGCCTGTTCAACAGTGCCGGCTATCTGGAGATTGCCATTAACCTCGGCCGGGCGGCCACGCTGCTGAGCCTGAAAGTGGAAGACGTGGTCGAGGTGGTTTTTGAATAGCATTACTCGTAGTCCAGGCCTATTTTTTCCCGGATCGTATCCAGGGTTTCCACCAGATCGAGGGTAAAATCCAGCGGCAGGCGGTCGCTTTCCAGCATTTCTTTTTCCAGACAATCCATCACGTGGGCGGCCTCAAAAGCATAGCCCCAGCCCTCATAAGGCATATCCACCTGGCGTTTGTGTTCTTCCCGTCCGGCATAGCGGGAAATGGTCAGCTTTTGGGGATGGTGCCAGCGGGGATGCAGGTAAATGGTGCCCTCGGTACCGTACAGGTTAGCCTCTATCGGCGTGATGGCGGCTAAGGTCGAGTGCGCCAGCGCCAGCCGGTTGCCCGGGTACTGAAAAGTAAAAGCACAACTTTCGTCGACATCAGTGGCAGTAAAAGTAGCGGCGGCCAGAATGTCCTCCGGCTCGGGCTTGCCGAATACCAGCAAATTGAGCAAAGCCGGATAAATACCGATA
>JBKJKS010000673.1:0-9533 GCA_046597295.1 Saprospiraceae bacterium | reverse complement strand
TATCACGGGTAAAATCGCCGATCAGTGCCGATACGTCGGCCATATTGGGATTGAAGCCCTTACCCCGTAAGTAAGAATCCGCCGGGGTGGTCATCAGGATGAGGGCCGTCGGCGAATGCTCCAGCAACTCGCTGACCACCATGTCCATAGCACGATAGAGATAACTGCGGTCGGTATGGCCCTGGGCTTCATTGGTCCCCATCGACAGAATGATCAGGTCGGGGCTAAGGTCGGCTATCTGTTGCGCCACATATTTAGAACGGGCATAATCCATGAACTTGGCTCCATTTACGCCGATGGAATGATAAATGACCCCGGAGAGTTCATTTTCCAGGGAAATACCATCCAGCGTCAACATCTTCTGCTGGGTAGTGGCTTTGTCCACGGCAATGGTCACCTGCCCCACCGGCCGGTCGAAATAGAAAGAACGGGAATAATCGCCGTCGAGCAGCAGTTGCGCCTGTTGCTTGCTCAGTGCATCGCGTACGTCCAGGTCGTATTGTAACGCCGAACGCTTCTGGAACACCGTCACTTTGGTGAACAGGCGGGTTTCGGCGGTAGCCGTGTCCCGCAGCCGGAAAGTCAGGGCCGCAGTGGCGCTATTTGTTTCCAGCGTAAAACCCGATACGCCGTAATTGGTCTGCGGGCGCAGGTCTTTCTGACAATTGGCCCCCGACCAGCGGCCATTTTGACTTTCCACCAAATAATCGCGGGGGCCGTTGGAACCGGCCAGTTTATAGGGAAAAATGAGGCCGCGTCCGGCATCTCCGAACGCGCGTTGCAGGCGCTCCCGCACCTCGCGCGTGAAGAAATTGCCCAGCACATGCGAATCACCCAGGTGGACGATGCTGATCTTTTGGCCTCCTTCCGTCCGTTGGAGGTATAATTTCCGGAAAAGCGGTTCGAGGTAGCTGCGGTTTTCAATTACGTTCAATTCCTGCCGCAGGAAACCGTAGCCAACCGTATCCTGCTCGGTGATGTCCACCTGCGGCGGACGAAACTGCGACTGGCACTGGCTGATAAACAAAAGCACAAAACCGGCGCAGGCAAACACGCGCAGGCGAATATAACGATGAATGATGAACGATGAATGATGATCGGTGCAGCGAAAGGGGTCTGGAATAGACGAAGGGCACATGATAAAAATTGAGTTGAAATGTTTCGATAGGCAGTTGGTGATGATGGATAAAAGTTGATCAGGTAATCGGCGATTGCTTCAAAGGTGATAATAGTTCATCCTTCATCATTCTAAATTTTGCTTCCGCCATTTTGCCTGTTCTGCGGCGAATAACCGGACAAACATACGCCCCACCACGCGACCGCCATCATGGGTCAGGTGGGTATAGTCTTTATTGGCCAGCATCGGTTTGTGGTTGGCCAGCCGGATCATGGCGCCGTAGCCGCCCATACCGTGGAACAGGTCATAGAACAGAAAACCGTGTTTGCGGGCCAGGTCGCGCTGCATGGCCACGATGGCCGGCACCCCGCGCATGGTGGCCAGTTCCCCGTCCACTTTGTTGGCCCGGTCACCCACGCTGACGACTAAAATGGGCTTATGCGGGAAGCAAACCCGCAAGTGTTCGAAGACCCGGTCGAGTTCGGCCTGGTACCATTTCACATTGGTGGTCGAGTTGGTCACGGCGTTCATTCCCACCTGCACGACCACCAGATCGTAGTGCTGGTAAGCCTCAAACTGGCGCACCATGTCCGGGCGGATGAGCCGGAGCGGGCCGCCGCTGTTGCTGCGCACCGAGAAATTATCGATGTAAAATCCGGGGCCGTCTTCGAGCGAAGCGCCGTACAAGAGCAGCCCGTTGGTGTCGGGAAAACGCAGCGCAAACCCGCGGATGCCCGGATTGCTCCATTTCCACTGGCTGATCTGCCCGTCCGGCCGGGGCAACAGATCGGCCATTTGCGGCTCCATGCCCTCATTTTGCCAGACGAAAGGCAGCTTTTGATTGGCCGAATAAAAAAGCCGTACCTGGCTCCAGGAGCGGGTATGCTGAAAATAGTCGGCGCCTTCGTAATGGGCCTTGGCCTCCGGGCCGGGCCGGTAGGCGTGCCCATCGATGCCAAAAGCCGGGCGGTGCTCCCCTTTTTTAACGATGGAATAGGACGTCCAGCCGCGAAAAACATGCTTCAGGGTGCGTTTGAACTGCGCCACTTCGGAGGCCATCGGCACGAAACCGACCCCATTGCCACCCCAGAGCGATTGCAGCGAATCGCGCAGGTCGCCGATCAGGATATCGCCTTCCACGAAGGAGTCGCCATACCAGGCCACGCGCACCGTGCGTCCGGCGCGGGTGGAGTCCACCGCCGCAAAAAAGCGCGATAAGCCACTCCGGTCGAAGGTATAGTCCTCGATCACGTTTCCAAAGTAGCCGGTATCTACCGGCGGCAGCGGTGCCACGGGCAGGGTGGTTCGCAGCGAATCGGCCAGGGCAAGCGTGTCAGCCAGGTCCAGACCGGCCTGCTGCAGCGAATCTTCCCCAGCGGCGGCCGCTTCGTTCGTGCGATCCTGGACGACATTTTTCTCCGAACGGCGCACATCGGAAAAGATGTCCATGCGCCGCAGGGAGTAACCCGCCATAGTAAAGTTTTCCGGCACGAAGGCCAGGACGATCAGCAGGAGTAGGAATAGCAGCAGCAGGCCGAGGGTTTGGCCCAGGTAGTTTTTCATACGCGGGGCGAAGGTAGCTGAAAAGGGGAAATAACGCGACTCGTACCGGCGGTGCAGCACTACAGTGCGCACTTTTCAACGATCAATAGGCGATCTCGAAAAACGTCGTATCAGCAGCTTTTACCAGAACCGAATCAGTATCGAACCAGGGCCCATTTTCGGTAAATTTCCAAAAAATGGTGGATGTATCGCCGGCAATACCGCCAAACACCTGGGTAAACGTTTCACCTTTTTGCAATATCAGTGGATAAGGTTTGGTCGGAGAACTTCCCGAATAATAGAGATGCGCTTCGTACTCGTATTTGTTCAGGAACCTGGCGTAAATTGAATCGTGTGTCCCGGTCGTGTTGGTAATGCTGAGTTTGACCAATCCATCCAGTGGAACGAGCCTTATTTTCACTTCATCGCATCCTTTGTCAGGGTCTCGTTCCAGTTCATAAACATTTGAATAACCAGCTTTAAATATGTTCTTGAAATGGATAGTCTCGCTACTTTTCTCTCCAGCGGAAAAAGAGAACTCTCCAGCGGCGTCAGTTCTAGCATCCGGCACTTTTAGTTTAAATGAACCTGTTTCAGAGTATTGGTAAGTCATCATGAGCGCGACATCCGCAATCGGTAGTCCGGTTTTACTATCCGTTACAACGCCATGTACACAACTGCCTTTTTTACAAGCAGTGAAGTGAAAGGCAATAAAAAGAAGGAGAAAAAAAATAATCCGCATGGAAAATCGATGTTGAAAACTGCAATTGGTTGGATATTGGCCCAACAAATATAGCCGCTTATTCATGATTTCCGATTCCACTCATTTTCGCATCCTGACCCAAAAAGCCGAGATGCTGCCGCTATTGCCGCTCATTCAACAGCTCAATGCCGACGTGACGGCCGAATACTATGACCACGTCCTGGATGATATGCTGCGCCACGGTTATCGCATGGTAGCGGCGTATGACGACGAGGAATGTCTTGGACTGGCCGGCATCTGGGTAGCTTCGAAGATCTACAGCGGCAAATACCTGGAAATGGACAATGTGGTGGTAGCAGCGGCCCATCGTTCGCGGGGCATCGGCCAGCTGCTCACCGATTTTGTGACCGATCTGGCGCACCGGGAGGGTTGCCGGACCATGATGCTCGATGCGTATCTGGAAAACGATAAAGCCCACGCTTTTTACGAGCGCGCGGGCTTTATCCGGCGGGGTTACCATTTTATAAAACCCCTGTAAACCTATTTCCAGGGTAGTTGATAGTACGAATGTGCGAGGCCACTGCTGATTTTTACCGTCAGATCCGTGCTGATGTACAGCGATGCGGCGGTAAAAACAGACACGAGCAGGAAGAAGGTGATGGCGTACAGGGCTTCCGAGTTCTTTTTCATCGATGGAAAATTTAGTGGGTGAAGGATGTGCATTTCGATGGGACAAAGGTGGGGGCGACGGGATGGGTGGCCCTTCCACATTTGGCGCAAACGCTATCACATTTGTCGCAGCACACCGGATAAGGCCCATTTTGTAGGCTGGTAGGGGGAGGAGGAACTTTAGAGAAGGTTTTTATCTTTGGGCATCCATCCTAATTTGCAAAGATGAGAAAGCCATACCTGCTCACTCTGGCCCTGGGGCTGATCACCGCTTGTAGCATCGCGCAAAATCCGCATCTGGATAGCCTGAAGCAGGCACTTGCCCTGGAAAAAGACGATGCCCGCCGCTTCCTCCTGCTGGATTCCATCACCCATAACTTTACGCTGCTACCGCCCGCCGAATTCCTGGCGTATGCGCAGGAGATGGTACCCCTGGCCCGCCGGTTGGACCATACCAAGCTGGCCAAAGCCAGTTACCTGCTGATGGTCAGCTATTACCAGACCGGAAATATGGAGAAAGCGGTGGCGGCCGGGCAAGAGACGCTGTCGCTGATCGACGAGCGGTCGGGCGACCCCGAAGAGCGCATGATCGCCCACAACACGATCGGGCAGGTGTACAAGGAAATGGGGAAAAACAAGGAGTGCCTGGATCACCTGTTCCAGTCGCTGGCGATCGCCGAAAAATACCGGAATGAACGCCAGACCGCTTCGGCACTGGCCAGCATCGGCGTGGTCTATCATGATTTGCAGGAGCCGCAAAAAGGCCGGGACTACGAACACCGCGCCCTGGAAATTTTTCTGCACATCCCCGACTCGCTGTATGCGGCCGTCATGTGGAATAATTTGTCCGAAAGCGAAGTAAACCCGGACACCGCACTCGGCTATGCCCGGGCGGCGCTGGCTATTTTCGACCGGCAAAGCTATGTCGACGGTGTAGCCCAAGCCGCCAACAATGTCGGCCGGTTACTGCTGCTGCAAAAACAGTACAGCGCAGCACTCCCCTACCTGGAACGGGCCAGGGCAATATTCGAACCGGCCGGTTTCCACGCCGGCCTGCTGGACACCTATAAACACCTGGGGCTGGTCCACGGGGGGCTGAATGACCTGGGCAAAGCCGATGCTTTTTTTCAACAGGCGATCACGGAGAGCAAACAAGTCGGCGGCAAAGCGCAGCTGGCCGGGCTGTACGAGGCCCTCTCCAGGTTTTACGAAAGCAAAGACCAAACTGGCCCGGCCCTGCGCTACCTGCGCCTGGCCGGCGTCCTGCGCGACTCCGCCTTTTCGGAGACCCACGCCAAGGAACTCGCCGACGCCGCCACCCGCTATCAGACCGAAGTGAAAGAGCGGGAGTTACGGGAAAATGAACTCGTGATCGCCAATCAGCGCACCGCCCAGCGCAACCTGCTCATCGGCGCCCTGGTGTTGCTGCTACTCGTGGGCAGTTTTTTCCAGTACCTGCGCAACCGGCAGAGCATCAAGCAAAAAGAAGCGGAACTGGCCCTGCAGCTCGAACAGCTGGAAGCCGGAAAGCTCCGCGACCTGGATCGCCTGAAATCCAACTTCTTCGCCAACATCAGCCACGAGTTCCGCACACCGCTGACCCTCATCGTCGGGCCGCTGCGCGAAATGCTGGCCGGTACTTTCCGGGGCGATGTGCAAAAGTACAACCGCATCATGCTGCGCAACAGCGAGCGCTTGCTACAGCTGGTCAATCAACTGCTCGACCTGTTGCGCCTGGAAAGCGGTCGCCTGGAGTTGCAGGTCGCCGAAGGCGATGCAGGGCGCTTTCTCCGCGCCATCGTTTTCTCCTTTGAAAGTGTCGCCGAACGCAAACAGATCGACTTTCAAGTGGATATTCCGACGGCGCCCCTGCCAGCCTGGTTCGACCGCGACAAGCTGGAGAAGATCATCACCAACCTGTTGTCCAATGCTTTCAAATTTACGCCGGAGGAGGGCCGTGTTTCCGTGACGGTCAAATACGTCCCGACGGGCCTGCACCTGGCCGTCACCAACACCGGCGCCGGCATTCCGGCTGAGCACCTGCCCCACATCTTCGAGCGGTTTTTTTCCGCGCCTTCCGGAGGGGATGGCATGGAAGGCAGCGGCATCGGGCTGGCCCTCACCAAAGACCTGGTCGCCCTGCACAAAGGGACCATAGAGGTCCAGAGCGTTAAAAATCAGGAGACTGTTTTTATCGTTACGCTGCCCATCCATCAGGCGGCTTTCCGGGCGGAGGATCTGGTGACGCTGCCTACCGAAGCAACGGCGGCGATCATGGCCGCGCCGGCAGCGATGGCCAAAGGCGACCATCCGGTCATCGCACAAAAACCGAAAGCCAACGACGTTCCGCTTATACTGGTCGTGGAAGACAATGCCGACGTACGCCGCTACATCATCGATCAGCTCGGTCATGAATATCGCCTGCTCGAAGCAGACAATGGCCGGATCGGCCTGGACCTGGCCTTTGAGCATACGCCCGATCTGGTGCTGACCGATATCATGATGCCCGAAATAGACGGCCTGGAACTGACGCGGCAGCTCAAAGCCGACCCACGCACCAGCCACATTCCCGTCATCGCGCTTACAGCCAAAGCCGAGCGGGCCGATAAACTGGAAGGCCTGTCGCTCGGCGCCGATGACTACCTCACCAAGCCCTTCGACGGCGAAGAACTACGCCTGCGACTGCATAACCAGCTCGCCCAACAGCGCAAAATGCGCGAACGCTATGCCCGGCATTTTTCCCTGCATCCCACCGAAACGGCCGTCACCTCGGTGGATGAGCAGTTTTTGCAAAAAACCAAAACCCTGATCGAGGAGCACCTGGACGATGAGCAGTTCAGCGTGACCGAGCTGGCCGATGGGCTGGCGCTGTCCCGCAGTCAGCTGCACCGGAAACTGCAGGCTTTGATCGGGCAGGGACCCAATGAAGTGATCCGGGAAATGCGGCTCCTCCGCGCGAAGGAATTACTCGAAAAAGGGGCGGGCAACGCCTCGGAGGTGGCGTATATGGTGGGCTTCAGCAGCCTGGCTTACTTTTCCAAACGCTTCAGCGAGCGGTTCGGGGTGTCGCCGGGGGTGGTGAAAAAGTGATTATCGTCGCCAACAAAAACTTTTTCAGAAAAATTTCATGTCGTTGGACGATCCAAACGACCGGCGAGTTCTGGCTGCATATTTCATCAAAAACGGTCAGAGCGTACCGGCAGGCGCTTAACTTTGTGAAAAAATAACACCCGTGCCTACAGCAGAACCGCGCCTTGACCGGACAAAATTTAAACGGCGATCGCTGGAAGAAGCCGATCATCAGCTGGCCTATTGGCTGTCCAGGACGCCCGCCGAACGTTTGCAAGCAGCCTGGTGCCTGAGCTGCCGCGCCTTTGGATTCGATCCCGCTCACCCGCCACGACTGGACCGCAGTGTTTTTTCGGCTCGAAAACATGTCCTATGAAGGCAAATATTTTCAATCCTGATTTCCAGGATTTTATTCGCGCGCTCAACAGTGCTGAGGTAGATTACCTCCTGGTTGGCGGCTATGCCGTCATTTTGCACGGCTATAATCGTACGACCGGCGATCTCGACGTATGGGTACGCAAGACCTCCAATAACTATCAGCGTTTGCTAGTGGCGTTCGCCAGGTTTGGAATGCCCACTTTTGATATGACGGAAAAGGATCAGGCATTGCGTCCTCCTAAAATCTTTCTCCTTTGAAAAAGGAATTCTGCTAAAAATAGCGCCCGCATCGTCCGGTTGTTTTTCTTTTACGCTGCATTGTAAAAGCCAACCGACTGTATGCCAACGACGACTGTACCGGATGCGGACACCCCTCCCAAAAACCTGATGCCCGTCATCCTGGCCTCTTCGGTGGGTACGCTCATCGAATGGTACGACTTCTACATTTACGGGGCGATGGCGACGATCATTGCCGGGCAATTTTTCCCCACCGAGAATCCGACGGCGGGTTTTCTGGCTACGCTGGCCACCTTTGCCGCCGGATTCGTCGTGCGCCCCTTCGGCGCCCTGGTGTTCGGACGACTGGGCGATCTGGTGGGACGCAAGTACACCTTCCTGGTCACGCTGCTGCTGATGGGGGGCTCCACTTTTGCCATCGGCCTGATCCCCGGCTACGCGCAGATCGGCATGTGGGCGCCGGCGATCATTCTTTTGCTGCGGCTGCTGCAGGGCCTGGCGCTGGGCGGTGAATACGGCGGCGCGGCGACCTATGTCGCCGAGCATGCGCCCGCTCACCGGCGCGGTTACTATACGGCTTATATTCAGACTACGGCCACGCTGGGCTTCTTCCTCTCCCTGGGCGTCATTCTGCTGACCCGCCAGTACCTGGGGGTGGCGAAGTTCAGCGAATGGGGCTGGCGCATCCCTTTTCTGGTGTCCATTTTCCTGATTGCCCTGTCGGTATACATTCGCCTGCGCATGGCCGAATCACCCCTGTTTGCCAAAATTAAAAGGGAAGGAAAAATATCGGTCAATCCGCTCAAAGAGTCGTTTGGGCGGAAAGCCAACCTGAAAATAGTGCTGCTGGCGCTGTTCGGGGCGGTCATGGGACAAGGCGTCGTCTGGTACACCGGACAGTTCTATGCCCAAACCTTCATCGAACGGACCTGTGGCGTGGAGTTCGAGCAGACACGTTACCTGTTATGCATCGCTATCCTGCTGGCCACGCCGTTTTTCCTGGTGTTCGGCGCCTGGTCGGATCGCATCGGTCGCAAGGCCATCATGCTGGGCGGGATGCTGCTGGCCATTTTGACCTACCGGCCCATTTACAAAGCCATGTATGGCCTGGCTGATGCCACTATCAAGACGGAAATTACCGAAAAAACGAGCATCGGTCGCCATACGGTGATCAACGCGCAGGGCGATTCCACCATCATGACGACGACGGTGAAAGCCTATACGGATGGTACCACAGTAAAAACCGTGGCGCAGACCCCGGCCTTGGTGGTGGCGACGAAAAAAACCCCGGCCCCGGAGGTGCTGCGAACCGTATGGTTGCCGCCGGCCCATTTCTGGACCATGGTGCTCCTCGTTTTTGTTCAGATTCTGTACGTCACCATGGTCTACGGTCCAATCGCCGCTTTCCTGGTCGAGCTGTTCCCCACCCGAATCCGCTATACGTCCATGTCGCTGCCCTACCACATCGGCAATGGCATCTTCGGCGGCCTGACGCCCTTTATTGCCCAGCGTCTGTTCGACGCCAGCAAGGCCTCGGGGGCGCCCGATCCGTACGTGGGGTTGTGGTATCCGATCCTGGTGGGTGGCTTATGTTTTGTGATTGGTCTGCTGTATCTGCCGTGGAAAAATGATGAACAGGTCGGCGATTAAAAATGGTTGATAAAGGTTTATAAAAAAGGTTGATTTTCAATCACTTGCAGGCCTGCGTGCAGTGTAAATTAAATTTTGATGCATTTTATCTCCTTCTTGCGTAGCATGTACCTCCCCGGCCTAAAGGCCACCCCCGGATACCGAGCGTGATGCCGCCACGTTCTTCCT
>JBKJKS010000441.1:0-5675 GCA_046597295.1 Saprospiraceae bacterium | reverse complement strand
CAGTTTTTGGTGGGCAATTGAACAGCAGTTTCTTATTTGACCTTCCACCGTAGCGTAAGCCCCCTCCTACTCCCCCATAAAGGGGGAGGGTACATCGAGCGGAGGCAAAAACCAGAACATTTTTCTCAAATAAGAAACTGCTCTGATTGAGTAGAAAATTGCTTCAAGTCATTCATTTTCAACAATTAAAAACAGTTTCTCAAAAATATTTGTCATGAATAATTTAGTAAAAAACCCTGTTTTCGGAATGTCGCTCTTGCTGGTCATAGCCTTGTTTTTTGCGGCTTGTGGCGGCAAAAGCGAACCGGCTGCCACCGTAGCAGAGACGGCCAAAGCCGAAGCCCCCGCTGCCCCGGAAAGCATGGCTGTGGAACTCACTGCGGCCCAAATCAAGACCGTTGGCATGGCGTTCGGAAAAGTGGAGATGCGCAACATCAGCGGCGTGGTGAAAGCCAACGGGATGCTCGCGGCGTCGCCTCAAAATATGGCCAGTGTGTCGTCGCCCGTGGAAGGCGTGGTGCGCATGACCAACCTGATGCCAGGCAGCCGGGTGAGCAAGGGTCAGGCATTGGCTTTCATCCGCAACCCGGATTTGATCCAGATGCAGCAAGACTACCTGCAAACCCAGCACGAACTGGCCGACCACCGCAGCCAACTCGAATACCTCGAAGCCGAATACAAACGCCAGCAGGAACTCGCCAAAGAGCAGGTGAATGCCGGGAAAACGGTGCAGCAAGCCAAAGCGCAATATGAAAGTATCAAAGCCCGCATCGAAGGCTTGCGGGCCCAAAGCGGTGGCCTGGCGGCCAAACTCCGGCTCATCGGCATCAGCCCCAACGACCTGCGCGCCGATAATTTCAGGAGCGAAATCAGCCTGCGCGCACCGGTAAGCGGCTTCGTGACGGAGGTGACCGTAAATAGCGGTAAGCGCGTCATCCCGACCGACGTACTGTTTGAAATCACCGGCACGGAAGCACTGCTGGCTAAGTTGAACGTGTTTGAAAAAGACCTGCCTAAAATCCGGGCGGGGCAGACTGTGCGCCTTTCGCTCGCCAACGATGCCCGCGAACGCAGCGGCAAGGTGCTGCAAATCGGCAAGGAAATCGGAGCTGACCGCACGGTGCCGGTTTTCTGCTCGGTCGGCAACCTGGGCGACGTACTACCGGGAGCTTACCTGAGCGGCCTCATCGAAACGGGCGGCGCTAATGTGTCGGCCCTGCCGGAAGCGGCGGTGGTCGGCTTCGAAGGCAAGGATTTCATTTTCACGGCTGCCCAGGCCGATCACCAAGCCGGAGCAGGCCTGACGCATTTTGAAATGGTGGAGGTAACAAAAGGGCTGTCGGAAAATGGTTTTACCGAAATTACCCTGCCCGAGGGCATGGACGGAAAGGTGCAGGTAGTGGTGAAAGGCGCCTTCGATTTGCTGGCGAAAATGAAGAATGCGGCAGAGGAAGAGTAAATAAAATTGGTGGTTTGAACACGTTCTTTAAAAAATTGGAAACCTCGTTTAATCTTAAAATTTGAGAGTACTACAGCCCTTTCGCGCATTAAGGGAAAAAACCTTCGCCCGTCTGTATTTCGCCGAGACCATCAGTCTGCTGGGGGATGCCTTTACGTGGGTGGGCATTGCCCTGCTGGCTTTTGAGTTCGGGCCGGACCAATCCGCCAAAATCCTCTCCATTGCGCTCACGCTGCGGGTGTCGGCTTACATCCTTTTTGGTCCCTACGCCGGGGTGCTCGCCGACCGTCTGGACCGGAAAACAATACTCTGGGTTTCGCATTTCGCCCGCATGGCGGTGGTGGCCATGCTGCCGTTCGTGCACGAAATCTGGCAGATTTATGGGCTGATTTTTCTGCTTAATGTGTTCAACGCTTTTTTTACGCCCGCTTACAAGGCCGCGATTCCGCAAGTGATTGCCCGGAAAGAAAACTTTGCCGATGCCATCACTTTATCGAGTGCGACCTGGCAATTGCTCGGCATACTGGGACCTGGGCTGGCGGGCATTATGGCAGTCTTTCTGGGTGCCCGACAAATTTTCTTTTTTGATGCCGTCTCATTTGTGCTGGCCGGGTTATTGATTTTGACCATTCCCGGCAACCTGCGGCTGCCGCCAGAAGCAGGCGCCCCGGCGACCGACAGCATTTGGGCGGATATTATGGACGGTACCAAACGGCTGTTCCAGAAACGGCCCATTCGTTTTGCCTTGTTTATCGAACTGGCGGCGGCCATTGCCGGGGCGCAGATACTGGTCAATACCATAGGGCATATCAAGGGCGACTTTCACTTGACGGACAAATATTATGGCTGGGTAATGACGGCTTTCGGCATTGGCGCCACCGTTGCCGCTTTTAGCGCGGCTATTTTGGACAAGTCCAAAAATAAGCGGGTCCTGCTAATCGGTGGAGCGGCTTTACTGTCCGGGGCGATTTTGGCGGGCAATTTCGTGCCGTATTGGGCGCTGCTGCTTTTGTGGCTGCTGGCCGGCATCGGACAAAGTTTTACGGAAATGCCTTCGCAAATTCTGATTGCGGAAAATATCGAGCTGCCCGAACAGGGCAAGGTGTACGGTGCGCACTTCGCTTGGTCGCATCTCTGGTGGGCCATTGGTTATCCCATTGCCGGATTGACCGGCACGTATTTTAAGGCGGATAGTTTTCTGATCGGGGGTTTGATCACGGTGGGCCTACTGATATTGGTTGGCGGCTTTTTCAGGAGAGGAAAAGTTTAAAGCATGTTTCTTTGAAAGTTTATTAAAAGTGAACAATATGGAACAGGAGTTCAAACATTTCGGGATGGACCTGGAATTTCTGCTCCGCAAAAAACCCAATTGGCGCACTATCCTGAAGTCGGTCCTTTTCACCAAAGGCGATATTGTGGAACTGGCGAAAAAAGGGGAAGAGAAGGTAGAATAACCTATTGCTATGACTGAAATCCTCATCGGCACCCTGCTCCTGAGCCTCTGGCACGCGCTGCTGCCCAACCACTGGCTGCCCATGCTGGCCGTCGGGCGGGAGCAGCACTGGTCGCTTCGTCAGGTGACGCGGGTGACGCTGCTCGCCGGGCTGGCCCACGCCGGTAGTACTGTGTTGCTCGGCATCGGGCTGGCCGTGCTGGGCTGGCGGTTGTCGGCGGCGTTTGCAGAAACAGTACGACAGGCGGCTCCGCTGCTGCTCATTGGGTTGGGATTGTTTTTTATGTGGCGTCACCACCGGCATCACCATTCACATCCGGCAGCGATAGGAGAAAAAAGCAGACGCGGAGTGGTAGCGACGCTGGCGCTCGCTATGTTCCTCTCGCCTTGCCTCGAAGTGGAGGCTTATTTCCTGCTGGCCGGGGCGCAAGGAGTACGGGTGGTACTAGCGACGGCTTTCATATATGTCCTGGTATCGGTGGTTGGCATGGTCCTGTGGATTCGAGCCGTCTATTTTGGGGCCAGCCGCTTCGATTGGCATTTACTGGAACATAATGCCGGCCTGGTGACCGGCGCCACGCTGGTGGGGACGGGAGTTCTGAGTTACTTTTTACATTGAAAATCAACTAATAACCTAAATAATGGTAAAGCAAAATACGCAATCCTCAAAAGCTACGGCGCTACTACCTGCGGATCATACCGTGGACGACGGCCACGACCACGACGGTCATGACCACGGGGGCGACGAAAACCAGTCTGCCTGGCGCACGTATGCCCCCGCGACCATCAGCCTGGCGCTGCTCCTGGGCGGGATCGCCCTGGACTACTGGCTCCGACCCGGTTGGTTTACCGGCTGGGTGCGCCTGATCTGGTATCTGGCGGCCTACGCACCGGTGGGTGTACCAGTAGTATGGAAAGGCCTGCAGGCCGCGCTAAAGGCCGACGTATTTACCGAGTTCTTCCTCATGGGCATTGCCACGATCGGCGCGTTTGCCATCGGCGAATACCCGGAAGGCGTGGCCGTGATGCTATTCTATGCCGTGGGCGAACTCTTCCAGGATGCTGCGGTGAACCGTGCTAAACGCAACATCAAAGCCCTCCTCGACGTACGGCCGGACCAGGCCACCGTGCTCCGCGACGGCAATTTTATAGATGTTAAACCTGATACTGTGCAGGTTGGCGACACCATCCGGGTGAAGCCCGGCGAACGGGTGCCGCTGGACGGCACGCTGCTCGGCGAGTCGGGCGCCGCCTTCGATACCGCCGCGCTGACCGGCGAAAGCAAGCCACGCACCATTGCCAGCGGCGAGGCGGTGCTGGCCGGCATGGTCAGCGCGGAGAGCGTGGTGGAAGTAAAAGTGACCAAGCCCTTTGGCGAAAGCAGCATTGCCCGCATCCTTGAAATGGTGCAGAACGCCACGGCGCGCAAAGCGCCAACGGAGTTGTTCATCCGCAAATTCGCCAGGGTATACACGCCGATCGTGGTGTTGCTGGCAGTGTTGCTGGTGGTGGTGCCGGCGCTGGTCGTACCGGACTACGTATTCCGCGACTGGCTGTACCGGTCGCTTATTTTTCTGGTCATTTCCTGCCCTTGCGCCCTGGTGATCAGCATTCCGCTCGGATATTTTGGCGGCATCGGGGCAGCATCGCGGCAAGGCATTTTGTTCAAGGGTTCCAACTTTTTGGACCTGATGACCAAGGTCAATACGGTCGTCATGGACAAAACCGGCACGTTGACGCATGGCGTTTTCAAAGTACAAAAGGTGGAAAGCGAGGGGGTGGAAAAAAGCGAACTTCTGCTGTTGGCGGCGGCGCTCGAACAGCACTCCACCCACCCGGTGGCCAAAGCCCTGTTGCAATACGCGGACGAACAAAAGTTGGACTGGAAAAAAGCCACCGTGGCGGAAGTCAAAGAAATCGCCGGGCATGGCCTCACCGGGCAAGTGAACGGTCGGTCGGTCATGGTGGGCAACACCAAGTTGCTCGCTAAATTTAAGGTCGCTTACCCGTCCGTACTCGATGCGGAGGTGGATACGATCGCCATCGTGGCGGTCGACGATAAATATGCCGGCTTCATTACCATTGCCGACGAGATCAAGCCCGATGCCGCAGACACCGTGCGCCGCCTGCACGCTGCCGGTGTGCGCGAACTGGTCATGCTTTCCGGCGATAAGGATACCGTGGTACAAAAAGTCATCGGCACCCTGGGTATCGAGCAGGGTTTCGGCGATCTGCTGCCCGAAGGCAAAGTGGAAAAGGTGGAAAACCTGAAACGTGACAATCCCGCCCGGGTCATCGCTTTCGTGGGTGACGGGATCAATGATGCGCCGGTGCTGGCTTCGGCGGACGTGGGCATTGCCATGGGCGGCCTTGGTTCCGACGCGGCCATCGAGACCGCCGACGTGGTCATCCAGACCGACGAGCCTTCCAAAGTGGCCACGGCCATTGCCATCGGGCGCATGACCCGGAAGGTGGTTTGGCAGAACATTGGCTTTGCCTTTGGCGTAAAATTGGTGGTGCTGGCGTTGGGCGCCGGCGGCCTGGCCACGATGTGGGAAGCGGTTTTTGCCGATGTGGGCGTAGCGTTTTTAGCGATATTGAATGCGGTTAGAATCCAGCGGATGCCGTTTTAAAGATGAGTCAACTTTTTAGCAAGTGATGGCCATTACAAAATCAATGTTCATTTTCCTGCTGGCTGGTCTCTGCGAGATTGGTGGCGGGTATCTGGTCTGGCTGTGGCTGAAAGAAGGTAAGCCAGCCTGG
>JBKJKS010000422.1:0-3720 GCA_046597295.1 Saprospiraceae bacterium | reverse complement strand
CTGGAAAGCTATTTTTATTATCTTAGTTACCGACAGAACTATACCGAAGCACTCAAAATTTTCGAAAAAGCTACCAAACATGTTCGGTTTCTGCAGTTAGAAGGTAGTTTTAAAGATAATTGGCTGCTGTTGGGCGGATATTTACATCTGTTGGCCACTTTAGGCAAACTTGGTTTGAGCCAAGTGGAAAATGTGGTTGGGCCTTATCGGTATGGCCGGCTGGTGAATGAAATGGAGAGCGTGGACAAGGACCGAGAGGGCATGAATATTCCACTTCTACTCCTGCCTTTGCTTTTTAGTCTAGCCCTTGGCGATTATCAGGAATATGGTCGTTCAGAAGATGCATTAGACAAGTACCGCCAGCGTTATCTTGATAACGAAATGAATCAACGCAGTGCCGCCTTTATGAATATGCTGTTGGCCTTGGACAAAAAGGCCTTCGATCCTGTGGGTTCGGAAAAACGAATAAAAAAAGGTCTTGAAGTACTAAGCCAGGAACAACCGCAGGTAATCGGGCAAAATTTCGCCATTGAAATTATCCCCTATGAAGATTTGTGGGCAATGCTGAATGAAAGGGATTGAAAACTTGCATTGCGTCAAAATATAATACTTGAATGCTTCGTGCTCCGGCAAAGTAACCGGAGACGAAGCCTCAAGGTTTTTAGAGATATAATAGACGGAAAGTTGCTAAACAAATAGCAATATACTACATACCGCTTACGCTATATGCATTAATTTTTTAGTTGATTAACGGCAAGCCATCCAGATTATTTCTCTACTATTGCCCGCAGTGTATTGCAAAGGTGCAGGCTATTCATGTAATACGCCAGGACAAAAAAATGTGCCTCAATACAGACAGATGACACACTCTGGCTATACAAATATTATTCAAGTCCTTATAAATCAATAAATTATGGATTTCAAAATTTTGATTGATATGGTGCAAACCATCACCCGAAATAAGATTAAACATATTCAAGTGCTTGGCAATAATGACCAAAAAGGCAGCCTGGTAGAATCTTTTTATGAGGGCATACTCACAGGAAAAGTTACAACGGATGAAACAGCGGTAAGATATTTATATGGTCATGACAACAAAAAGGACGTGGCATATCAGCGGTTGAAAAATCGTCTTATCAAACAGCTCACTACAACTGCCCTCTTTGTGGATGTCAATCAACCCTCATACAATGATCGAGCGAAAGCGTACTTCACTTGCTATCGTGATTTTGCTGCCGCGTTTGTTCTAATGGCGAGAAGCTCTCCAAAGGCTGGTATTTATCTCTTGGAACAGGTGCTTGAACAATCCATCAAGTATGAATTCATCGAGCTAGCCGCTGAAATTACTCGCCACCTTCGCACACAAACAGCGCGAATCATATCTGGCCAGAAACAACATCAGAATTATGTCACTCTTCACCGTCTGTATGAAGAAAAACGTCGCTTGGAAATATTAGCCCTGGACTATTATGAAGAACTAGTCGACTATTATATTACCCGCCGTTCTCCCAACCAAGAAGTAAAAAGACTAGCAGAACGCTACTACGATGAATTAATGGCTTTGTCCCCTAAAGCTGATACTTCTAGATTTTATTACTATACTTATCAAATAGGCATTATAAAATACTTTTCGATTAATAATTGTACAGAAGCTGTCAATTTAGCCAATGAAGCTTTAGCCTTGCTAGAAAGCCGCAAGAATACTAACCGCACTATGCTTCAAGCAATAGCTCTTCAAAAGTTAGCCTGCTTGACCCAATTACGTATCTTCGATAATAACGATGGCGAAAAAGTTGCAGAATATTGCTTTTCTTTATTAATAGATGGAGATATAGATTGGATTGGGACTGCGCAAATATATTTTTATTATCTTACTTATAAGCGTAAATATACCGAGGCGCTTTGCATTTTTGATAAAGCTATAGAGCATCCTTGCTTTTTACAAATTGCAGAAATTTCAAAGGACAATTGGTTATTGATAGGTGGTTACCTACATCTATTAGCTGCCCTTGGCCAACTTAATCCAAAGGAAGTAGAAAGCACAGCCGGCCCCTTCCGCTATGGTCGTTTGTTGAATCAGGTAAAAGTAGTAAACAAGGACCGGGAGGGCATGAATATACCATTAATGTTGTTACCCATTTTATTCAGCTTAGCTCAAGGGAACTACCAGAACTATGGCCGCTCGAAAGAAGCTTTAGACAAGTACCGCCAACGTTACCTTGAGAATGGAGTAAATAAACGAAGTGCTGTTTTTGTGACTATGTTACTGGCACTCGACAAAAAAACTTTTCAGCCAGCCGACGCTGAAAGAAGAATTAAGAAAAGCTTGGAAGAGCTTAACCAAGAAAACCCGCAAGTCATCGGCCAAAGCTTCGCCATCGAAATCATCCCCTACGAGGACCTCTGGGCCATGCTCCAGACAGTACGTCGCTAGCCTACGCTCACCGCAACAACGTCACGTTTCCTTTTTTCAAATTCGTCTCGCCATCCACGCAGCGGATGCGCAGGTAGTAGCCGTAGGTTTCGGCGGGCTGGGGCCGGCCCTGGAAAGTGCCGTCCCAGGCATCGTCTACGGACAGGGCTTCGAAGACCTTTTCACCCCAGCGGTTGAAAATGGCCCAGTAGGCTTCCTCGATAAAATTGCCTTCCAGCTGCAGCAGGTCGTTCTCGCCGTCGCCGTTGGGCGAGAAGCCGGTGGGAAAGAAAATATAAGGCTCCGCGCAGGTGGGGCTTTGCACCACTACCCGCACCCGGCCGATGAGCGGACAATCATTGCTGTCCGGCGCGGTGATGGTGTACACCGTGGTCACTGCCGGCGTGGCCAGGGGATTCAGGATGGTCGAATCGGACAGCGTGCCGGTGGGGCTCCACTGGAAGGCGGTGCCGGCCGGAAGGGTGGCCTGCAGCTGGCTGCTTTGGCCGGGCTGCAGGTGGTCGGGTGTGGCGGTCACCGTGATTCCCACGCCGTTGGTGAACCGGATGGTCTGGAAACTGGTGTCGCGACAGGGGCTGTTGGGCGCGGCAATGAGCGCAATGACGTAGGTGCCGGTATCCGGATACGTATGCATGGGCGCCACCTCCGTCGAGGTCTGACTGCGATCGCCCTCCCAGTCGAAGTACCAGCGAAAGACGGTCGCGCCGTTGCTCTGGTTTTCCAGCGTCACCTGCAGCGAATCGCAGACGATGTCCGGCTTGAAGAAAGCGGCTGCCACCTGGCCACAGTCGGACACATTGTACTGAAAATCGCGCCGCGTAGTGGAAATGACCGTCCCACTGCGGTACTCATCCACACAGACGCCCACCACGAAGTTGCCGATGGTGTTGGGCACGCCGGTCATGAACCCGGTCAGGGGATCGACGGTCAACGGCTCGCCACCCAGCAGGTTGGCCAGGTTATAAGGCGGATCCTGCCAGATCAATGCTTCATATGGTCCGGGATTGGGCGGCTGCGGGGTCGGTAACGACGGCGTCGCGCCGTTCAGCGGCGTGCAGAGCCGGTAGACCAGCGAATCGCCGTCGGCATCGGTGGCGCTATGGTCGAAATCGATGGGCTGGTGGACGCAGATCGCCACCGGCGGCCAGCTGCGGAATACCGCCGAGTTGTTGCATTCCAGCAGGGTACGTTCGCTGATCTGGGCAATGTAAGAGGCGCCGGCATCGAGTGGCATCGGCAGCTTGCGGATCCACTTGTTGCGGCACCAGCGTTGGTAGACCAGCGTA
>JBKJKS010000484.1:0-9370 GCA_046597295.1 Saprospiraceae bacterium | reverse complement strand
CAATGTCCCGGTACTTATTCATGTAGTAGGTGTTGCAGGAATAGGCAATGGCATCCACCACGCCGTTGAGTCGGCCGCGGTGGTGGCACTTATAGAGCCGTCCGGCGTAAAAATAGCCGCCGGAACAAGTAAAATCGCCGTTTTCATCCAGGGTACCCTCCTGCAGGCCGGCCAGGCTGACGGCCGTTTTAAAAATAGAACCCGGCGGATACTTGGCCATCACCGTCCGATCAAAAAAGGGCTTGAGCGGATCGGTGAGCAGGCGGCTGAATACCTGGCCGCGCTCCTGGGTCATGGTCAGCAGATTGGGATCGTAGGTCGGACCGCTGATCATGCAGAGGATCTGACCGGTTTTCGGCTCGATGGCCACGATGCTGCCGGTCTTGTTTTGCAGCAGGTACTCGCCATAGGCTTGCAGGTCGATATCGATCGACGAAATAAGGTCGCTGCCGGCCACGGCCGGCGTATCCAGCTTGCCTTCCAGGTATTTGCCGACCGTGCGACCCAGGTTATCCTTCAGCAAAGAGGTGACCCCCTTTTTGCCACGCATATAGCCCTCATACTGCGATTCCAGGCCGGCGGCACCGATATAATCGCCCGATTCATACATGCCCTTCGAACGCTCGATGTCGCGCGGATCCACCTCGTTGATGTAGCCCAGCACATGCGCCCCGGCGTGGTAGGGGTAGCCACGGATGTTGCGGACCTGCACAAAGAACCCCGGGAATTCATACAGGCTTTCCTGCAGGCGGGCGTAGGTCTCGACGGAGAGTTTTTTCAAAAAAACGAAGGGTACCGAACGGGAGAACTTCCCGGAGCGCCAGTCTTTATTCAGGTTGAGCTGGAATACTTCGGGGGTGATGTTCAGCAGGCGGCAGAACTTTGGCACATCCATGCCCTCGAAATTCACCTGATTGTAGGTCACCATCAGATCGTACATCGCCTCGTTGTTCACGATGAGCTTGTTGTTACGGTCGAAGACCAGGCCACGGGGCGGATACACCGTCAGTTTCTCGATGGTCGTAGCATCGGCCTTCCGGCGGAAGGAATCGTCGAACAATTGCAGCTGCGCGGCTTTCAGGGTCAGCGCGATCGCGCAGGCCAGGATCACCCACTGTATATTTCGTTGCCGTTCGCGCGAGACTTGCATGGAATTTTTCTTTTAGTGATGCTCTTAGTGAGACTCTGCAGGGGCTTACTGATGTATAGAAACTTTGAATCTCTGAGGCCCCTGCAGAGTCTCACTTACATCAAGAGTCTCACTTGCATCATTCATCATCACCGCTTTGGATTGAATAAAAATCCAACCAGGATGACAAAGATCATCGTTAATCCCCAGGAAGCGGCAGTTTTCCAGGCGATATCGGAGAAATAGTAGAAAGTGAAATAGTCTACCGAAAAGTACCAGAAAATATGGAGCAGGAAAAAGACGCTGGCGACCTGGGTAAAACGGGCCCAGCCAAAATAATGCGGCGTAAAGACCGGCTCTTTGCCCGAAAAGCCCCCCTTGGGTTCGACTATTTTGAATATAATACTGCGGGCAAAGCCCGAAAAGGCAGCGGCGCTGGCGTGCAGGCCGTAAGAAATGTAGAAATAATCCACCGTCATGCCGATCATGAAACCCAGCAGTACGACGTAGGGCACAAACAGCTGGACCGGTAGCAGCAGCACGAACAGTGGGTAGAGCAGCACGTTGAAGTAGGCGCCGGCCGTCACGGCCACCTGCTTCAGCAGCAGTACCTGGATCACTACCAACAGCACAAACCGCCACAAATTGGGGAGAAGATTACTATTCATCGCGGATGGTCCGTTGCAGGCTGTCGATTTGGGGGGCGAAGAGATTGCGGATCACGTACACATCCTGCACCGTCGACATGCTCTGGCTCAGCCGTACCTGCATGTTCAGGAAATACGGGTTCTCCGGATCCTGGACCGGCTTCTCCGCAATGGTACCGATCGGGTGAAAGTGCGGAAACATCTGCGAGTAACCACTGGTGAGCACCGTATCGCCCACCTGAATTTTGTCGAAGTGTTTGGGAATGAATTTCAAGGTCATGATTTCGGGATCGCCACCCTCCCAGACCAGCGACCCGAAAGCCCGTTCTTTCTTCAGGGCCGCCGATATTTTGGTCTGCCGGTGCAGCACCGACATGACCAGCGCAAAATTGCGGTTCACCTCCCGCACAATGCCGACGATGCCGCTGCGGGTGACGACCGCCATATCGGGATGCAGGCCATCGCCGCTACCCCGGTTGAGCATCAGCCAGTTGCTGGCGCCATTGATGGAGTTAGAGATCACCGCCGCCGTGACGTAGACGAATTCCGGGCGATTAGACCGCTGGCGGACCGAGTCGTTGCGGAGCAGGGAATCGAAGCGGATGGAAAAAAACGTATCGCGGTAGCTTACCTGCAGGGCATTGCGGTTGGCCAGTTCCTGTTGCAGCAGATTATTTTCCTTGGAAAGGCTGTCCACCCGGGCGTCGAGACTCCAGTAATCCATCAGGTGCTGGCGGCGTTCCAGCATATCGCCCGAAAAACGTCCGAACGAGTGGACGTAGACGGCTTGCTGGCGTTCGTTGAGCTGGACAATGACATAAAAGCAAAAGGCCTCCACCAGCACCAGCGTCACGAAGCCACCATTCCGAATGAAAAGTTGGAGGAGGGAACCCATTTCTATAATGATGAATGATGAATGGTAGGAATGATGAATGGTAGGAACGACGAATAAGGAAGATCACCTTTCATTCATCATGTATCATTCATCATTCATCATTCTATTACACGCTTTTACGGTCAATCAAAAAAGAGAATTTATCCGAATTGCGCAGGGCCAGACCGGTGCCCCGCACCACCGCGCGGAGCGGATCGTCGGCGACGTGGACGGTGAGCTTGGTTTTCGACTCGAGACGCTTATCCAGCCCCCGCAGCAAGGCGCCGCCGCCGGTGAGGTAGAGGCCGGTGCGGTAAATATCGGAAGCCAGTTCCGGCGGGGTCATTTCGAGGGCTTTGAGCACCGCATCCTCGATCTTGCTGATGCTCTTATCGAGGGCATAAGCGACTTCCTGGTAGTTGATCTTAATCTGTTTCGGGATGCCGGTCATCAGGTCGCGGCCATTTACGGCGTAGTCCGGGGGCGGGTTTTCCAGTTCGTGCAGGGCCGAACCGACGTTGATCTTGATTTGCTCCGCCGTACGCTCCCCGATCAGGATATTGTGTTCGCGCTTCATGTAGCCCATGATATCGTTAGTGAGCTCGTCGCCGGCGATGCGGATGGACTGATCGCAGACGATGCCCGACAGCGCGATCACGGCGATTTCCGTGGTGCCGCCGCCAATGTCGATGATCATGTTGCCGATGGGCTCCTCGATGTTCAGGCCGATGCCCAGTGCGGCGGCCATCGGCTCATGGATGAGATAGGTCTCCTTGCTGTCCACGTGGTCGGCGGAATCGAACACCGCCCGCTTTTCCACTTCGGTGATGCCGCTGGGAATACAGATCACCATCTTCAGGTGGCTGAAAAAATTGCTCTTTTTGCCGACCATGCGGATCATGCTCTCGATCATCTGTTCGGCCGCCTGGAAGTCGGCGATCACCCCATCTTTCAGCGGGCGGATGGTCTTGATATTTTCGTGGGTTTTCTCGTGCATTTGCATCGCCCGGTGACCCACGGCGATGATGTTATTGGTACGCCGATCCACGGCAATTATCGAAGGCTCATCCACGACCACCTGATCGTCCACCATGATGAGGGTATTGGCCGTGCCCAGGTCAACCGCTAATTCCTGCTTGAAAAATTTGAAAAAGTTCAACTGTATGTAGGTGTTTGGATGTGAGCAAGGGGTGGTTTTTCGAATAAAGCGCGCAAAACTACATAGGATTCGGGGGAATACCGCGGTAAAAAAAAGCTTACTTTTTGTAAATAATCGGTAAAATGACTAAATTAAGTCGCCGGTCAGCCGACCACGACCGTCCAGAGGTCTTCGGGTTGCCAGTAACGCTGCGCGAGGTGTTGCAATTGTGCCGGCGTAATCGTGCGGATTACCTGCACCATCTCTTCGAAGCCCTCCCAAGGTAATCCTTCTACCGACAGCAGGCGGATCATTTCGGAAGCATTCAACGGTCCGTCCAGGCCATTGAGGAGCATGCCCAGCAGGTAGCTGCGCACCATACCGAGCTCCTGTTCGTCGACGGGCGTCTCGCGGAGTTTGCGGAGTTCGGCCATGATCTGGCGCAGGGTGGCCGCCGCCTTGTCATTATTGACCTCGGTCGCAATGTAGAAGCAGCCGTCGTGCAGCATGGCATCCAGGGTGGAGTAAATATTGTACGTATAGCCCTTTTTTTCCCGGATACTGGTCATCAGCCGCGAGCCGAAATAGCCCCCCAGAATCGTGTTGAGCACCAGCATGCCGTTGAAATCCGGGTGCTGGCGGTTGAACATGCGGCGGCCTACGCGCAGCGCGGTCTGTAGCGATCCGGGCTGCGCCACCCGGACTTTCCGGGGCCGTTGTTCGGCCACCACCGACTGGTAATCCGGCGTCTGGCCGGCCTTGTTACTTTGTCCCAGCTGCTGATTGAGCATTTGCAGTATGCCGTCGTCGATGCGCCCGCTGGCAAACAGCCGGCAATTGGCGGGCGTATGCCAGGCGTCGAAGTGTTGCTGCAGATCGGCACGCTGCAGGACCGGATAGTCGGCAGCCACCGAATTATAGCCGTAGGCATGGTCGGCGCCAAAGATCAGTTCCGTGATGTGGCGATAGGCCACCACCTCCACTTTTTCCAGTTCCACCTGGAGTTCCTGCAAATTGGTGCGGCGGAACGTTTCCAGTTCGTCTTCGGGGAACACCGGCTCCTGCAGCAGCTCGGCGAAGACGGGCAGCAGCTCGGCCGCATATTTTTTTAGGGAAAAAAGGGTGATGGTCGCCGTATCCAGGCTGGGCGGCATGGCCAGGGAGCCGCCGTAAAAATCGAAATGTTCCGCGATGTCGGCCCCGTTGCGGCTGCGCGTACCCTCCCGCAACAGCCGCGTGGTCGCCCGGGCGGCCAGGCGCCGGGTTTCTTCGGGCCGTCCGGCCCGGTACACGGCCTCGATCTTGACAATGTCCTGCCCCGGCGCATCCAGTACGTACACGGGTATCCCATTGTCCAGGTGGACCGCCTGCGGGCGCGGCAACCGGAGCTGCTGGATCTCGGTGATCGGTGGTGATATTTTACGATTGAGCATAAGAACCGGCAAAGATAGCAGGTACCGCGCAATTTGCCAGCCCTTTACAACTCGCGCGCCTGCACGTGGATCGTCATGTCCTCGTAGCCGGAAGCGCGGATGGCCTGCAGGTTATGCTCGAATCCGGCATAAAAATCGCTGATCGCGCGGTCGTCTACCGTTTTGCGCAGGAGCTGTACGTAGCGTTCCAGATGCTGGCAGACCGCCCGGTTGAAATCGACGGGATTGAAATGCGGCGCGGTGTGGCGTTTGGTGAGGGTGAAGAGGCGGAACTTGTCGATGTAGCCGATGTGGGCCGTGATGATGCGGGTCGATTGAAAATAACCGCGGCTCTGCGGGCCGCTGGAGCCGAAATGTTTGAAGGCGAACCGGGACGCCCGGTAGGCTTCCGGGGGCAGGGTTTTTTCGAATTTCAGTTTGAAAAAAGTGTTCATGGATTCAATGTGCAGGCGGGCTAGTTCAAAGGCTTTTTCCAGCGCGAATTCGAAGTCGAAGGCCAATCGCCGGTCGTGGGCCTCGTCTACGCGGCGGCCCAGCCCGATCTGGTACAGGGCCTGGGTGTTGCCGGCCATCATGCTGTAAAACTCGAAATGGGGCAGCAAATAACGCAGGAAAATAAAGCCGGCGGGATTGAGCCGGATGCGCACCTTGTCCATTTCGGCCGGATCCCGCTTGTAGAGGGCGCTCATCTCCCGCACGAACTTTTCCTCGCTGTGCACCTCCTTGTCCTGAATAGTGATCAGGTGGGCCCAGTCGCGCCGGTGGTACAGAAAGCATTTGGCTACGCTGGTCAGGATCTCTTCGAGGGTGTAGGCAATCTTCAGGTCGCGGATCAGCTGGCCCAGCGATACCGTCTGCGCCTGATCGATATCGTCGAAACTGTACAACTGGCTGTAATTCAGCACCGTCGTGAGCAGCATACGTTCCAGGTAGCAGTAGGGACGGGCCTGCCCGTTGTTGGAACCGGGCGACCAGACATAGTCCTTCAGAAAATTGTGGATGCGCAGCTCCCGGGTCATATGGAAGAACAAAATGCCCCGCAGCGGCGCCTTGTCTTCCATAAAATTATCCCAGTGCGGCTGATCGGAGGAGGCTTCGGCCACGGCCAGCAGGGTGGATACCGAAGCGCGGTAGTCGCGGTTGTAAAGCGGCACGAACACGCGATTGAAATACTCATCGCCCAGAAAAGCGTCGAACCAGCGGCGGACGCGCTGAAAATCCCGCATGCGCACCGCCGAGTCCTCGTTCAGTTTCTGGTAAAACCCGAGGCGGCGCTCCACGATCTCGCGAAAATGCTGAGTCTCCATCGAGAACTTCAGCGGCAGCTCGTCGGTCAGGTTCAGCCGGCTGCTCAGGTGGGCGTTGATGCACTCGAAATTGGCTTCGCGCAGGCAGAAAATAAATTTGAAGCGCCGGGTGAACTGCAGATCCTTGTATTCGAACAGGTCGCTCTGGGCCAGGTTGTTGGCATTCC
The DNA here is from genome assembly GCA_046597295.1 of Saprospiraceae bacterium. Classification (GTDB taxonomy): domain Bacteria; phylum Bacteroidota; class Bacteroidia; order Chitinophagales; family Saprospiraceae; genus M3007. The sequence goes on along the minus strand of JBKJKS010000484.1, from coordinate 2,675 downwards.
ACAGGGCGGTGGAGAACGAGGCCAGGAAGGAGTTGCTCAAATGCTCCACGTTGATGGCGTCGAGGTTGTCGAACACGATCACTTTTTTGCGCTGATCGGTGACGGTATTGAACAGATTGACGAAGAAACAGGTGAAGGAATCCCGGTAGTCCAGCGTCTGCAGCAGCGCGAAGGCTTCGATGAAGGTCAGCGCAAACCCCTTGTCGGCCACGCCCTCCAGTTGTTTGTGGAAAGTCAGGGAAATGAAGGTTTTCTTGAACAAAAAGTCGCGGTTCTTGGCGATGAGCCGGAAACTGCGCACCATCATTTCTTCGTCGCTGCCCATCGCGACGGCCAGCACGTCGAGCACGCAGCGTTCGGCGATCTTGTCGGCGTCGTCCGTGGCGCGCGTGGGCCGGTTCACGTTCACGTTGTCCAGGTCGTACAGCTCGAAGTCGTAGCGGTTTTCATGGTCCTCCATGAAGGTGCGGATAAAGGTCGTCTTGCCGGTACCCGGATAGCCGGTCAGGAAGATCGTGCGCGATTTCTGGTACTGGTTGCTGTCGATCAGGTTGGCCAGCTGCGTGCGCAGCTCGTTGATCTCCGCCGTTTCAGCCATCAGTTTTTTGCGAAAAATGAGCGGCGTGAGGTGGCCGTTCAGGCTGGCATTTTTGTCGAACGAACTGACGCGCAGGATCTCGTGGATGCTGGGCGCGTAGTGGGTGATTTCCTGCAAACCCCGCGCAAACACTTCTTCATCCCAGGCGGAAAAATCGGGCTGGCCGACCTGAATACCTGTGCGCTCCGTCTCGCTTTTCAACACCTCCTGAATCTCTTTCTCCGACTGCTTGAACTGCTGCTTGGAGAGGTTCATCTCGTTTTTGATAAAGCGTAACAGCCCCTGCGCGACATTGTAGTAGGCTTCCTCCCGGCGCCCCGACCAGTAACCGCTGATAATGGGCCGGCCCTTGATGGGCAGCACTTCCAGCGGCGCGAAGTCCGTTTCCTCCCACAGGCAGGCCTTCAACAGCACCGGTACGATGTGGCAATGGCCGAAATTCATCCGCTCCAGCGCAATGGGCAGGGTTTTTTCGATGACAAACGGGGAATTGAGCAAATTGGGGCTGACCAGGAACAGGACGATGTCGGCGGTGCGCAGTTTCGATTCCAAGGCGGCTTCCCATTTTTCGCCGGGCATGATCTGGTGGTCGTGCCAGGTCTCGATATAACCTTTTTCGCGCAGCGGGCTGAGGAAAGCGTCTAGTTGTTGCAGGTGTCGAAAGTCCTCGGAGGCATAGGAATAGAAGATTTTTTTCATGTGGGTTTATGACAAAAGGTGGGAAAATGCAGATTAAGGCACTGATAATCAACACCTTCTAGATGAAGGCGATCGACCGGCACCGAGGTGACCATCACAATGATAAAAACAAATGAATTACAGAAAAAGGATATAAGCCCGGCGCAGGGGATTATTTTGTCCGTCCCGCCGCCGCCGGACCACGCTGCCCGGCGGCCTTTTCCACAGATTGTTAGTTTTTTAGACCCCACCGCAGCATCTGGCACGCTACATTTGCCGACTTGAAAAAGGAGCCTGCCCCTCCACGAATCAGCAAAATCAGCAGTACTATGAAATTCAGCGTCTCCTCTACCGAATTATTGAAGCAATTGCAGATCGCTTCCGGCGCCATCGGCTCCAATCCTGTACTGCCCATTCTGGAAGATTTTTTGTTCAAAATTGAAAATAAGAAACTGACCATCGCCGCCACCGATCTGGAGACAAGCATCGCCACGAGCATCGAAGTGCTGGCCGACGATGATTTTTCCATCGCCGTACCGGCCAAGATCCTGCTCGATACCCTCAAGGCGCTGCCACAGCAGCCGATCACCTTCACCGTGAATGAGGAAAACTTCGGCATCGAGATCACCTCTTCCTACGGCAAATACAAGCTGGCCGGCGAAAACGGCGCGGATTTCCCCAACATCCCCGAGGCGGATACGGTGGAGACGGTGCGGCTCAACAGCCAGTACCTGCTGGAAGCCATCAACAAGACGGTATTCGCCACTTCCGGCGACGAGTTGCGCCCGGCCATGACCGGCGTCTACTTCCAGATCGAGCAGAACAAGCTGATCTGCGTGGCCACCGACGCCCATAAGCTGGTCAAATACACCACCCACCAGCTGGCCGGCGACGTGACCACCACCTTCATCGTGCCGAAAAAGGCCCTCAACCTGCTCAAAAATGCCCTGCCGGCCGCCGACGCGGTCACCATTTCGTTCAATAAGGCCAATGCTTTCTTCTCCTTCGGCAGCATGAACCTGGTCTGCCGCCTGATCGATGCCCGCTACCCCGACTACAACGCCGTGATCCCGGTGGACAACCCCAACAACATGACGGTGGGTCGCAGCGACTTCCAGAATTCGCTGAAACGCATCGCTATCTACGCCAACAAGACCACCAACCAGGTGGTGCTCGACGTAACGGACAAAAGCCTGACGGTGAGCGCCCAGGACCTCGACTTCAGCAACGAAGCCACCGAGCAAATGAGCTGCACCTACGAGGGCAACCCCATGCGCATCGCTTTCAATGCCAAATTCCTGGTGGAAATGCTGGGCGTACTCGACGGGGAAGAGATCAAGATGGAACTGTCCACCCCCAGCCGGGCCGGCATTCTGACTCCCGTGGAAGCCGAGCCGAA
>JBKJKS010000460.1:0-10171 GCA_046597295.1 Saprospiraceae bacterium | reverse complement strand
ATTCTACTCCCCTTTTCATGCCACACCTAGAATCGAGCCAGGAGCTTTAACATCCCGATTAATACATCATCGGAATCAAAATCCGCACACAAGCCCCAACCGCTACTCCATTTACATCCCAGGCCGTTTCCCTGACCAACCGCTCCGTACCGGGTTGAGGCATGCCGCCCAATAAATCCAAACGCTTCTGTGTCAACATCATCCCCACTGATTTGTAGGGGCGTATACCTTCCTCCGACTTGTCTTTCTGATCGGCGAAACCCATTCCGTTGTCGGTCACCACCACTTCCATATCATCGCCTTTTTTGCTAAAAAACACCGCCACGAGACCTCCGTTTTCCCGCCCTTTCAAGCCATGCCATAGGGCGTTTTCCACGAAAGGCTGCACCAACAACGGTGGGAAAGTGATGTCTTCGACATCGAGTTCTTTTTCCGCATGAATGGTAAAGGCAAACTTTTCTCCAAACCGCAACTGTTCGAGGTGCAGGTAGTTCTCGAGCATGGCCATTTCCTCACGGAGGCTATGCCGACCGTTCACTGAGCCATGCAGCGCCAGGCGCACCAGTTTGGCAAACCGCGCCAGATAACTCGCGGCCGCATCGCGGTCGTTCCGGGCAATAAATGCCTGGATGGATTGCAGGCAGTTGAAAATAAAATGCGGGTTCATCTGCGCGCGTAAGGCCGACGTTTCGAGGTTGCGCACTTTTTCGTGTAAGGCAGCATCCCGGCGGATCTGGCGAACGCGACTTCGGTAAAAAAGATATGCTCCGGCGGCTAATGTCATCGCTACGAGTACCCGAAACCACCACGTTGCCCACCACGGCGACCGGATTTCAAAGGGCCAATGCGACGGCTCGCTCCATTGGCCGTCCTCGTTTTGGGCCTGTACCTCGAAAGTATAATGCCGGGGAGAAAGATTGGCAAAATTAACCTCGCGGGTATGCGTATAGACGAACGACGTGTCGCCCCCGAGCAGGCGATACCGGTAGGGGATGTCGCCGCCAGAGCGAAAGTGTATGGCGAAAAAGCGCAGGGCGACGTTATTTTGGTCATGTGCGAGGCGAAGATGTTCGGAAAAAACAGTGTCGCGGTTGTTAACGACGAATTTTTCCAGCCACGGGGCGGGCATGGATGCGGGTGCGGGTTTTTCCCGGAAACGGGCAATGCCCTGGTCGGTAGCGACCCAAATTTTATCACCGAGCAGGGCTACGTCGTTTACCCGGTTGGAAGGCAAGCCATGTTTGGCAGTGAAAGTTTCAATGCGCCAATGGCCATCGGGCAGAAGGGTAAGGATGTTCAACCCGGCGCTGGAACAGGCATAGATCACGCCTTCCGGGCTGATGTCGAGGTCGCTGAGCCAGTCGGCGGTCAGGCCGTCTTTGGTGGTCAAATGGGTGAAGCGACCGTTTTGATCGCGAAGGAGCAGCCCGCCGCCGCGCAGAGCAATGACCAGACCACCCCCGGCGCCTGGCGGCAATACTTCCACATTGCGCGCCTGAAAACGCAGGGCAGGGTGGGAGAACGGTGGAAGTTCGTAATGACCATCGCGCCAAAGGCGAAGACCCTCCATCGTAGTAACCCATAAATTGCCCTCCCGATCGGGCGTAACGGAGAAGGTGCGAATACTACTCGGTGGAGTTTGAGTTATTCGGACTGCTTTGCCAGTCCGCCGGTCAATTGAGAAAAAGCCGCCGAAATTGCTGGCCCACCAATGGGTTCCGGCCAGATCGGGCGTAATTTTTTTGACGGGAAGATGTACATAGGAGGATGTTCCATAGTATGGCGCTTCGATAAAAACCCAATGGCTTTTGTCCCAAAAACAAAGATCGTTGCCGGCCCAAAGCCGCCCGGTCAGCGTATCGAAACGCAACGCCTCCCAACCCAGAATCGGTGGACGCGGTAGCAATACGGGAGGCCCTGCGTGTAGAAACACCGCGACGTCCAGCGAACGCAGCCCGGCGTATATTTTTCCCTGTCCGTCGGAAGCCAGTAGCAATATGTCGGCGAAAGGCAGGCCGGAAGAGCGGTCGTAGATGTCAAGTCCAGTGTTTTTGCAATAGAAAACACCGGCGTCGCTGGTGATCACCCACCAGCCGCTCTCGTGGTCGCGGAGCACTTGGATCGCAACGTGTCCTGGGAGCAGATTTTCAAAATTGTCGTGCTGAAAATCAGCTATCGAATGAAAACGCAATACGCCCTGGTTTTTTCCGGTAGGTACCGCCATCAGAATACTGCCGTCCGGGTTTTCCCAAATTTGGTTTGCGGCATCTTTCTGGCCATGCCAGATCAGCTGATTATCCCGGATGAGGTAGTACGTATGCCAAAAACAACCAATAAAATCGCCGTTTTTCAAACGCCAAACTTGGAATTGTTCCCGATTAGCCGACTGCCGCCAATCATTTGGAAATCGTCCTAAAGACCAGCTTTTATCCTCCTGGCAACGAATTATCTCATATGTCTGACCAATGCGACGCGCAAAGGTATTCTCGACAGTCACCTCGTGAGTGGCTTCTTGCGCATAAATAGCCTGCCCGTCTATTTCTGAAAAAAGGAACACATTCCGGTGGAGTGCCGGGACGAGTTGCTGGACGCCATTCGGCTGCACGACCAGAAATCCATCTCTTTTTGAGGAGATCCAAACAGCTCCATCCTTTCCTACGGCGAAGCGCAGGGTCAGGCGGCTTTTGCTTTCAAATGCTTTCAAGAGGTCATTATAGGGCCAGGGCCGGACGGTATCATTTTCGACGATCCACAGCTCGTCGAGGTGATTGAACCAGATTCGCCCCCGGGCATCTTCCACGATCTGGAACACCGGGCTGGCCACCGCTGCACTCGTATCCACCGGCCGGGTGAATTCGTAGCCATTGAAGCGACACAATCCCAGATCGGTACCAAACCAGAGGAAGCCCCGGCTGTCCTGCAGCATGGCGTATATCTCGTTGCTCGGCAGGCCATCGGCAGTGGTGTAGTTGCGCCAAGCGGGGTGCTGGGCATTTAGTGCCGTTAGGAGGAGCGATGCAAAGAGCGCGAGGAGTACTTTTGTAGGGCGCCAGGGCATTGAGAACAGGGCGTTTTCGGTAAAAGTAAAAAACACCCGGAAACGTGGGACGTTTCGGGTGTTTTTTACTTTTGGGAATGATGTTCATTATTCCTTCTATCGCAGACATCCGGGAAATTATGCTGTACATAAAATAAGGCAGGTTTTCCCCAGACATATCCACCTTTATTCCATCCTGCCCAGGCAAATGACCTGCGGCGCCCTGTATCGCAGATGCGGTCGGAAATAAATGCGATTCGGCGGCAATCAAAGGCCGATCTTGACTATGTTTGAGCTCCAGAATATTTAGCGTATCCCATACCCATGCCGCCGGAACTCCGCATTTTCATCGTCGATGACGAACCACATTGCCGCGAGGCGCTGCGGGCCTTCCTGCAATCCGATTGTCCGGAAGCCTTTATGGCCGGTGAGGCCAGTTCGGTCGCCCAGGCCCTGCGTCTGCTGCCTGCGGCCAGGCCCGACCTGCTGTTGCTCGATGTGCACCTGGAAGACGGCACCGGCTTTGATTTGCTGGATCATTTGTCCAAACCGGCTTTTCGGGTCATTTTTACCACGGCCCACGATGAGTTTGCACTCCGCGCCTTTCGGTACAGCGCGGTAGATTACCTGCTGAAGCCCGTTGATCCTGCCGATCTGGTCGCCGCCGTTCGCCGCGTTATCCAGCCTGGCGACCCGCTCCTCTTTGAGCGTCAACTGGACCAACTCCGCCACCATAACACCACCAGGCTGTTCGACCGCATCGCGCTGAATACTGGCAACGGACTGCTTTTCACCCGTCCCGACGAAATCCTGCGGATTGAATCGCAGGGCAATTACACGTATGTTTTTTTGGAAAATGGCGAACGCCACTTGATTTCTCAGTTGCTGACCAGCTTTGAGAAGATGCTGCCGGGGCCGCCTTTTTTCCGGGCGCATCAATCGCATCTGGTCAATACGGCTTTCATCCGAAAACTTTCCCGAGCAGACGGCGATAGTCTGGTGATGGTGGATAAATCAGTCGTGCCGCTGGCCCGGCGGCGCAGGGAAGCCTTTGTCGAGATGATGGGAGGAAGTAAGGGCTTGGAGTAAATATCCTTACCCCACGTAGTAAGACGGTAGCCATTCGTTGGTCTCCTTTTGGCTTGGGTAGTGTCTTTTCCTTAGAAATGCCTGCGTCCGGCACTTCGTTTAAAAGGATAAATTCCTTCAATACATTTGTTAATCAAGTGCTTGGAGGGTTTTTAAGAAAGTTGAAAACTTCCCAAAAGTTGGCTGCCTTCTTTTAAAAACCGTTCTTTTGCACAAAGTCTGCTGAAACCCGCAGTCGCTAAGCCAAAGACAGTGCGCTATGCCAGAAACGACCACCACCGCCTTACCCGAACAGCCGAACACCTGGACCGCTCCCGCCTACAGCCCGGAGGCGCTGGCCTGGTTGCAAAATTTACCCGCCGGCGTCGACCGGACCGACCTGTTTGCGCTCAATGACGATGATTTTGCCATTCGCTGCGTCCGCGAAATGGTCGAAAACCGGCAGTTTGAACTGCCCGTCACCGCGCAGCACAGTGCAGCCGCTTGGTTCAACCATTTTTATTTTGAAGCGCGCAACCGCGAGAAAGTATTCGGCACCAAGAACTTAGGCATCGGTTACCCCTTCATCCTGGCCCGCACGGGCGGCTACGAAGTCGCCGCACCCCTGTTCATCTGGCAGTTCCAGCTGGAGCCCCATGCCCAGCATACGGACACCTGGACCATCCAGCGCACCGAGCCCCATTCGGTCCTGCCCAATTATCCGCTTTTTCACCTGATTGATGCCCTCAACGGCACCGATTTCTCCCACCGTGCGCAGCAGCTGGCGGAAGGTCGTAACCTGAATGCCCGCAGCCTGGGCGAGATCTGCGAAGGCATGCGCCTCCTGCTCGGTGCCGTGGAAGACGGACTACCCTTCAGCGTACAGCCCTGCCCGGCGGGTCTGGAAGCCGAGCAGTTTATCGCCCAGGGCCGGCTGTGCTGGTCAGCGGTGATGGGCCTGTATCCCTCGCTGCCGCGCACGACCATCACCCAGCCGCCGGTCGTCGCGCCCAATCTACCCGCCGAAGCCGACGAGTGGCGCCACAGTTTTACCTTGCTGCCGCTCGATCCTTCCCAGCGTGCCGTGCTGCGTACGGTGCAGCACAGCGCCCTGACCGTGGTGGAGGGCGCTTCCGGCACCGGCAAGACCTACCTGCTGTCCGCCATCGTCATGAACGCCCTGTCGAGCGGCAAGAAATGCCTGGTGGTCAGTAAAAGCATCCAGTCGCTCCGCCGGGCGCAGAAGTTCCTGCTGGACAAGGGCATCGGCGACGTTTCCTTCATTCTGCGCGATCTGGCCGGTGACCAGCTCATGCTGGCCGATATGCTGCGGATGACCGCCGACAGCCAGAGCAAGGTCGCCCATGACGAAGAGCTTTTCAAATCGGTATTGAACAAGACCCAACGGGAACAACGTAAGCTGGACGACGCCTGGGACGAAATTCACGCGCCGCTGTTCGGTAACCTGAATTTCAGCCAAACGGTGGGCCGCTACTTACGCGCCAACCGCACGGAAGGTAAAGAGTTGCTGCTCAGCCAGTTGCATACCCAGGATTTCAAATTTTCCAAAGAGGAATACGACGATGTGGTCGCCGCTATTTACGCCAGCGAACCGCTGTTCCGCCGTTTCCCCATGCTCAATCACCCGCTCAGCCGGCTGAACGGCGCCGTGTTCACCCAGCATGACCATGCGGACGGCATGGCCTGGACGGAGCAAAAAGTGAAGTCCCTGCTCGATAAAGCCACCGCCCTGCACCACCGCTATATTTCCAAGGCCAACGACTACGCCGAAGCCCTGCTCGACCACTACGAACAATATTATTTCGAATTGGCCGGCTTGGTCAAACGGGTCCGCGACGGCCTCGAAGACGGGGTGCAACGCTTCAGTACGGAGTTTGAAAAACCCATTTCCAACTCCGAAAAACTCTACGGCGTATTTTCCGACCGGTATAAGGAAATTGTGGCGGCCAAGGAAAAGATCGGCGTCACCTTCGAGGAAATGCGCCGGCTCTACAGCCTGCGCAAGTACTTTGAATTCGATTTTCCGGCCGTACTGGATCTGAAAAACATCAAGAAGATCGCCGAGCTGACCAAGGATTTCGAAGCCTCTTTGCGGCTGTGGCGGGAGCGTATTCCCGGCGCGGTACGCGACGACGTGCGCCGGCTAAATGGTAAAAGCATCCACAGCGACCTCGATTTCCGCGAACAGATCAAGGACCTGGAATACGGCATGGACGTGTTCGTGGAAGAATTCAACCAGACCGGACTGTACGCCGAAGCGCTGCGCCACGAAATGCTGACCATCCCGAAACGCCAGGAATTCCTGGAAGACGTGATCGCCCGGCTGGAGGACACGCAATTTTACCTCCGCGACTTCGACGACTTCTACATCTGGCAAAAACACTGGCTTCAGCTGGCGCTGCCGGCCCAGAAGGTGGTGCGGGCGCTGTGCAAGATCAAACCGTTGAACTGGCAGGCCGCTTTCGAAAGCTGGTACCTCCACCACCTGCTGCAAAACGAATTTCATCCCGGTTTGCACTGGGACACGGATACCCAGACCAACCTCCAGGCCCATAGCCGCGAACTGAAGCAATTGCTGCCCCTGCAGATCAGCGCGCTGTGGCAGGGTCGGAAAAACAAGGCTTTGCGCAGCATGAAATCGGCGGATTCCAAGGCGTATAAGACCTGGTTCGGCAAAAACAACCGCTCCCTCTCGGTCAACCACCGCTCCGACGAGCTCTTCCGGATGCACATCAACTCGCTCACCGAGACGCTGCCCGTGCTGCTGGTCACCCCCCAGGTCGCCCTGGACGTGGTGCAGGCTTCCAATATGCTATTCGACGTGGTGCTGGTGGACGAAGCCCACAACATTCCGAAACAGGAATGTTATCACCTGTTCGACATGGCCAAGAACCTGGTGGTGTTTGGCGATTCCAAACAGGACATGACCCCGGACGCCGGCGATGATTTCCTGGAATTCTGCAAGGGCATCGGCGCCAAAACGTCCACCCTCGAGTACCAGCACCAGGACAGCCCCGAAGAGTGGGTACGTTTCAACCGCATTGCATTCGGCACGCCGTTCAAACGCCTGCCCTCGGGCCGCGCGGCCCAGGAAGCCACGACGGTGGCCAACGTGGAAGGCCGCTACGACGAGGCCAGCGCTACGAATGAAGCCGAAGCCCGGCAGATCATCGACTGGCTGAACCTGATCGAGCCGACGCCCGCGAAGACCTATCCGGTGGTGGGCATCGCCTGCGCGACGGTGCAGCAGCGCGACCTGATTGCCGGCCAGTTGCTCAAGATCCGGCAGCGCCGCATGGCCGGCCACGAAAAGATCCAGCAGCTGCACCTCAACGGCCTCGGCGTTTACCAGTTTGCCGAACTCCAGGGCCAGCACGTCGACGTACTGCTGCTTTCGATCGCCCACGGTACCGTGGATGCCCACGGTATGCTCACCCGCGACCTGCATTTCTGGAACACCCAGGCCGGATTTAACCAGTTGCACGTGGTGCTCACCCGGGCGACGAAGAAGATGTTCATTGCCCACTCGATTCCGGAAGGGCTGCATTCGGTGCTCGCCTCCGACAAGAGTTTCATCGGCACCTGCGTCTTATCCCACCTGGTTACTTTTGCCGAAGTCGTCCAACGCGGAGACCAGGCGGCGGCCGAAGAACAGCTGACCAAAATGCGGGAACTGCTCAACTACCACATCTACTACTACCCGACGACCACCTTCATGGAAGAAGTGGAGATCGCGCTGCGGCCTTACTTCGACACGACCCAGATCCGGCGCAACGAACTGGCGGCCGGTATGCGGGTACCCACCCACGTGCAGGGCAAGTCGGACCAGGAGCCGAGCAGCGTCCTGTTGTTCGATGGGGTGCTGGCGCCTACCGCTTACCCGTCGTACGAATGGGAGGAAAAAATGCAGCACTATTTTGCGAAACACGACATTCAATACGTGCCGGCGCTGTCGGTACAGTGGTGGAAAAGCCCGAAACAGGAGGCGCGCCGTCTGGCCAGCCGCCTGCTGAAGAAGGAAGAACGGTAATCCGTAATCGAAACAAAATGAGAAAACTTTTCCTATTGATCCTTTTGGCGGCTTTCCTGCAGGCGCCGGTCAGTCGTGCGCAAAACCGCGAGTTTCCCAATGCCGTGTATGCCAAGGTGAATCTGATCGACTACGGCGCGCTCTACAACCGGGAATTTCGCCTGGGAGAGGGTTTCGAGTTCGCCTATTTCCGGAACGTTGGCAACTATGTCAACGTGGGCTTTCCGGTCAAAGTCGGCCTGGTCAAATTACCCAACGAGACGGACAACGTCGTGACCACCGGCCTGGACGTCGTGTTGCAATTTTGTAACACCGCCTCCGATCTGCACGTGCAGCCCTATTTGTTCGTCGGCGCCGGCTATGTCCTGGAACAGTTCGACGACGGCCATGCCCAGTTGCCCGTCGGCCTGGGCTTCAACATCCGCGCCTCCCGGTTTGCTTACTTTACGGTGCAGGGTGAATTTCGTAAGGCGCTGGTCGTGGATCGCGATAATTTGCAGCTGGGGGCCGGGTTCGTTTCGCTCCTGCACAAAGCAGTGCCCAAAGTAACCTTACCAACTGATACCGACCAGGACGGAACACCGGATAATGTCGATCAATGCCCGACCCTGCCCGGTCCCGCCGTGGCCCGTGGCTGCCCTGACACCGACAACGACGGCGTGGCCGATACCGAAGACCAGTGCCCTGCGGATCCGGGTACGGCCGAACTGCGCGGCTGTCCGGACTACGATCAGGATGGCATCACCGATGCCGAGGACCAGTGTCCCACCGAAGCCGGTACCCTGCGGGGTTGCCCGGATACGGACGGGGATGGCATTGCGAACCAGAACGACCAATGCCCGGCCGAGGCCGGTACGTTGGAAAATGGCGGCTGCCCGGCCCCGAAAGACAGCGATGGCGACGGTGTTGCCGATAAATTTGATAAGTGCCCCACGGTGGCCGGCTTGGCGGAAAATAATGGCTGCCCGGAGCCGGATACGGATGGCGACGGCCTGCCCGATAAACTGGATAAATGTCCGACCACCCCGGGCCTGGCCAGCAATTCCGGCTGCCCGGAAATCCGGCAGGAGACCCGGGAGCGCCTGGCTTACGCCACCAAAGCGGTGCAGTTCGAAACGGCCCGGGCCGTCCTGCTGAGCGATTCATACGTCGTGCTGGACGAACTGCTGGGCATTCTTCGGGAGTACCCGGACTATAAGCTCTCCATCAGCGGCCATACCGACAACATCGGCGACGAAGCCCGCAACCTGGTGCTGTCCACCGAACGGGCGAGGGTCTGTTCCGACTACCTGATTTTCAAAGGTATTCAGCCGGAGCGGCTGCGCTCCGCCGGTTTCGGAGAGGCCCGCCCGATTTCCAGCAACAGCACGGTGGCCGGCCGGGAACAGAACCGCCGGGTGGAGTTTGAGTTGATTTTGGACTAAAAACAAAAACCGGCAGGTGGGTTAGACGCTGCCGGTTTTGCCATACTTCAAAATAAGGCGGATTAAAAGAAAGTATAAAATGCCCATAAGGGCGCGTGTGAGCGATGCTGTGGGATAATTCGTCAAAAATAGGGCCGATTTTCCCCCGGGCAGCACTTTGTTGGAAATAATTATCGCCGCCGACGGCGACGGCCCGGTGTGGAGGGAGCGAACAGGGTACGGGCATAGGTCCCGGTAAGGGCGCCCATGCCGCCCAGCAAGCCACCCAGCAGCGCGGCGGCGGCCAGCAAATGCAGCCCCTGCAGCCCTTGAAAGACCTGGCCGACCTTACCGGCCAGTCCCTCGCCATTGGCCAAATGGACCCACAGGGCATTCAGCCACCACAGCATGGTGCCGGCCACCGTGCCGACCGCCAATGCCCGCGCCGGCCCCATGGGAAACAGGAGCAAGGCGAGTGCGGATACCAGCACTACCGACCACCAGGGCCCACCCAGATGAGCGACATTCCCCACGATCAGGATAAAAAACAGGGCGAAAGAAGTATTTTTCATGACGAATTTTAGTTGGCAGTAAAAATCTGGCGTCCCAGCA
>JBKJKS010000435.1:0-8368 GCA_046597295.1 Saprospiraceae bacterium | reverse complement strand
CTGATCATTCGTAATTCCTCTTTCAAAGAATGCAGGGTTACTTTAACCACTAGTGGAAAATTATCAATTAATAACTCAAAATTTGATACCAACCAAGGATTTGCAGTTTTATCTAATTTTTATGACATTTCAAATTCTTATTTTAATAAAAATACATTAAACTTTAAAAATACAAATCGGGCTTTTATACAAAACTGCATTTTCTTTAAAAATTATGCGTTAGCCGACGTTCCTCTTAGCTTAAAAGATAGCGCATTATACATCAATAATTCTATTTTTTGGCCTTTGACCGATTACACAGGGACTTATAATAAGTTTGCTCTGCCATTCAAAGCCTTATCGGTCAAGGTTAAAAATTGTTTTTTTACAGATACCCTACACTATACCATTGGCTCAACTAAGTATGAAATTACCGGTCCCACCATCCAGATTGGCCCGGACCCCCTCTTCGCCGACACCCTCAACGGCGACTTCCACCTGCGCCCCTGCTCGCCGGCCTGGAACGCCGGCGACAATGCCAGCACCATCGCCCTGGGCCTGACCACCGACCTGGACGGCCTGCCGCGCATCGTGGACGGCCAGGTGGACATCGGCCCCTACGAGGCGCCGGCCCTGGGCAGCAGCGGTCCCGCCGCAGTGCAGGCGGCCTGTTTCAATCTGCCGCAGGGCGCCGTGCAGTGGGACCTGCGCCACGGCTGTCCGCCCTACGCTTACCAGTGGGCCAGCGGGGGCAATATGGGCAGCAGCACCACCGGCCTGGCGCCCGGCAGCTACCTCTTTACCATCACCGACAGCCGCGGGCGCACGCTGGTGCAGGGTGCAGAAATACCCGCTTCCGCGCCCCAGCTCAGCCTCCAGGGCGACACCTTGATCTGCCCCGACGCCACCGACGGCGATTTGCTGGCGCTGGTCGGCGGTGCGGCGGAGCCGGTCAGCTACCTGTGGTCGCAGGGCGGCACTGGCGGCAGTATCAGCAACCTGGCGCCCGGCAGCTACAGCGCCACCGCCACCGACGCCATCGGCTGTAAAGACACGGCCACGGCCAGCATCGGCGTTTCGCCGCCCGTGGTCGCCGAAGCCCAGATCGGCCTGGCCAGCACCCTGACCACGGCCAACGGCAGCATCCAGGTCCAGGTGCAGAGCGGTCAGCCACCCTTCAGCTACGCCTGGGGCGAGGTGCCCAGCACCCTGCCCGGTATTTCCGGGTTGCTGCCCGGCTTTTACCACCTGTACTTGACCGACGGGGCGGGCTGCACGACCAATTTCCAGTACGAAGTGGGCGTGGTCAGCGCCGCTACGGCGCCGGACGCGCTGCTGCCCGGCAGCGTGGCGCCCAACCCGGCGCGGGAGCAGGCGCTGCTGCGTTTCGGCGACAGCCGGACCTGGCAGCTGTACAGCCTGGCCGGCGTGGAAGTGCTGCGCGTGGAAGGCCCGGTCACCGGACGGGAAATGGTGGTGGATCTGAGCAGTCTGCCGGCCGGTTTGTACTTCTATACTTTCAGCGATCAGGGGAAAGTGATTGCGCAGGACCGGCTTTTCATACTGGGTAAATAGCGGACGACAAGTCGGAATAAAAACTGCCCGAACCGCGCAAGCGGCCCGGGCAGTGGGTCAGGTATTTACCGGCCATAGGAGGATCAATACCCCTCGTTCTGTTGCAGTTTCGGGTTGGCTTCGATCTCGCGGGCCGGGATGGGGAACACAAGTTTCGGATCGTTGTAGGCCAATCCGTCCACGCTCTCTTTCAGCCGTTTTACATCATGGATGCGGTGGCCTTCGTGGGCCAGCTCGCGGCGGCGTTCGAGCAGCAGTTCCTCCAGGCTCACGCTGGCCGCAGGCGCTAAACCGGCGCGGACCCGCAAAATATTGTAGTCGTCCACCGGCGCTGCGCCGACCACGCCGCCCAGGCGCAGGTTGGCTTCCGCCCGGATCAGGTACATCTCGGCCAGGCGGATGATGGGCACGTTACGGTACTGGTCGCGCCATTTGCCGCTGCGTATGGCACCGGCGCCCTCGTAAAAGAAAGCCAGGCGCGCGTCGCCGGCCTCGTAAAGGTCGAGGTGTTTTTGCTCGATCTCGATGTCGCCATCGCGGCCGCCGAATTCCGGAATGGAATAAAAAACGGTCATCGTGGCCTCGCCGAAGTCCTGCGAAGAGACTTGCACAGCGTAGATATCCTCGCTGGTGTTATCGTCGTTGTTCCACTCGTCGGCATAGTCGCTGACCAGGGCATAAAGACCCGAGCCGATCACGGCGTCTGCATTGCTGCGGGCTTCCGCGTAGCGGCCCATTTGCAGATAGACGCGGGCAAGCAGCGCAGCAGCGGTGAACTGGCCGGCCAGTACGCCGTTCTCGGCGGGCAGCAACCCTTCGGCTTTGGTGAGGTCGTCCAGGATCTGGGTATAGACTTCTTCTACGCTGTTGCGGGCCACCTGGCTGCTCGCGTCGATGCCGCGCGTGGGGCGCAGCACGAGCGGTACGCCCAGCTGGGTGTTGTTGCCGGCCGCGTCGTAGGGTTGGGCGAAAAAGCGCACCAGCTCGAAGTAGGCCGCGGCGCGGATAAAACGCGCCTCGCCCTCCACCTGAGCGCGGTCTTCCGGGAGCACGATATCGAGCGCATCGAGCACATTATTGACCCGGTTGACCACGTCGTAGGCATCCTCCCAGCGGTCTTCGGCTTCGCCATTGCTGGCGATCATCGTGTGGTTATACACCTCCCGCGGTCCGATGAAGGTGCCGACCCAGCGCAGCTCGCCGTCCGCAGCCATCAGTTCACCGTCGCGCAGCGCGTTGCCGCCCCACAGGCCGTTGCTGGCCAGGGCGTCGTAGGCACCGAGCAGTACACTCTTGATGTTGGCATCGGTCGAGAGCGCCAGCTCCTCGCTGACGTTTTGCGCGGGCTCGAGATCCAGTTTTTTATCGCAGGCCGCGAAAGTGCAGGCCAGCGCCAGGGCGGAAAGCCCGATTTTATGTAATCGCATCTTTTTGTCAGATTTGAAAAGTAAAATGAATGGTTGGTGAGCCTGTCTAAAGTGTGGTTTAGACAGGTTTAGAAAGTTTAGACGGGTTTAGAGTCCAACTACATAGCATTGATTATCAATGATGTGCCTTTTTTCTAAACCCCTCTAAACCACCTAAACCCCTCTAAACTGTACTTATGATACAGCCTTTTTTTATTAAAACCCGAAACGTATTCCGCCCACGATGGTGCGCGGCTGCGGGGCGGCGTAAAAATCAACGCCGTAGACGATGTTGGAAGCCAGGAAGTCGGTCGTCACCTCCGGGTCCCAGCCTTCGTACTTGGTGAAGGTCAGCAGGTTAGTGCCGGTCGCGTACAGGCGCAGGCTTTTGAAACCGCCCCAGCCCAGCCAGCGGGCCGGCAGATCGTAGGCCAGCGTCACGTTCTTCAGCCGGAGGTAGGAGCCATCGCTGATGTAGCGGCTGCTGCGGCTCTGATCACCGTTGGAATAGCCGAGGCGGGCTTCCGGTATGTTGGTCTGGTCGCCGGGGTTTTGCCAGCGATCGAGCTGGTCGCGGGTCTGGTTGTCGAACCAGCAGGCATTGCAGGACATAAAGCCACCGGCAGCGTTGTGAATTTTGTTGCCTTGCTGGCCCTGAAAGCGGATGTCGAGCGTGAGGCCGGCATAACTGAACGTGTTGCTGATGCCCCCAATAACGGTCGGCAGCGGCGAGCCGAGTTCGACAAAACCGGCCATGTTATAGTCGTTGGTCGTGGCTTTCGGATCGGCGTTGATCTCCGTATCGTTAATATACCAGAGCGCGTCGCCATTGGCAGGATCCACGCCGGCGTACTCGGCGCCGTAGAACACTCCCACCGGTGCGCCGACTTTTACCACGTTGGCGTAGCGCGAGCCGCTGTCGTCGATGAGGGTCTGTCCGTCGGCCAGGGAGAGCACTTCGTTGTGGTTGATGGCTAGATTGAAAGAAGTCGACCAGTTGAAACGGCCGACGAGGTTGTTGGAATTCAGGGTGAATTCCCAGCCTCGGTTCTCCAGTTCGCCGATGTTCTGGAACTGGGTGGTAAAGCCGGAAGTCGCCGGTACGGGTACCTGCAGCAGCAGGCCGGTGGTATTTTTGACGTAGTAATCAATTTCAGCGCTCAGCCGGTTTTTAAAAAAGCCGATATCGAGGCCAAAATCGCTTTCGGTGCTTTTCTCCCAGGTCAGGGCCGGGTTGGCGATCTGGCTGGGCTGGAGGGTACTGCCTTCATTGTAGCTGCCCGCGCCGAACAGTCCCAGGGCCGCGAAGTTACCAATGTCGGCGTTGCCGCTCTGGCCCCAGGAGGCGCGAAGTTTCAGAAAACTAAAGGTTTTACTTTCGTTCAAAAACGCTTCTTCGCTGAGCACCCAACCGGCGGAAACGGCCGGAAAAAAGGCGTAGCGGTTCTCTGCGCCGAAACGCGAGGAGCCGTCTACACGGGCGCTGGCGTTGAACAGGTAGCGGCGGTCGAAATTGTAGCGGGCGCGACCGAAGTAGGAGAGAAAACTGTACTCCGTCGAAGTGCCGTTGGCGTCGGTAATCTCGGCGGCACTGGACAGGGTGCGCAGCTCGTCTACCGGGAACCCTTCCCCAAATACATAGGCGTAGACATTGTCGCTGCGGAAGAACTCCGTGCCCAGATCCACGCCCAAGCCATGGTCACTGATTTCCCGGTTCCAGCTGAGTACGGCGTTGGTGTTGAACGACGTGGTGTTGGAGGAGGCGGCGAAGGCCGCACCGTTGCTGTCGTTGCCCTCGTCGGTGCGGCGGCCGTAGTAGGCATTGTCGCGCACGTTGAGCAGGTTGGAGGCGCCTTCCACCCGCAGGGTCAGCGCAGGATTGAAGCGGTATTCGCCAAAGGCATTGGTCAGCGTACGGGTGCTGAACACGCGGCGTCGGGCGTCTTCCACATCGATCAGGCCATTGTAGTAGGTGGTCACCGGACGGTCGTAGAGCTGGCCGTTTTCGTCGCGGATGGGCGTGATGGGGGCCATGGCCACCAGTTGCATCGGGGTAGAGAAGGCGTTGTCGTCGGAGACCTGGGTGGTCAGGGTGCGGGACAGGTTGAAATTAACCCCGATTTTCAAACGCGACGTGGCGTTGAAATCGAGGTTCAGGCGGCCGCCGTATTTTTCCAGGTCATTGGAGACCAGGATGCCCTTGGTGAAGCCGTAGTTGCCGCTGGCGTAGTAGCGCACCTTATCGGAGCCGCCGCTGAAGGCCAGGGTGGAGTTGCCGACGCTGCCCTGGCGCAGGGCCTCTTCCTGCCAGTCGGTGCGGTCCACCCGCTCCATCCAGCTGTCGTTGCGGCCGGAATAGCGGAAGAAGCGGCGCTGGACAAAACTCGTCCAGGAGTTGGGATCATCGTAAGCGACGGCCTCGATGTCATCGGAGTTGTTGGCGGCCTCGGTGAACAGATCGACGAACTCTCCGGCGTTGAGGAACTCGCGGCGACCGGTGGCCACACTGGTACCGGCCTGCAGGTCGAGCTCGATCCGCGACTGCCCGGTTTGTCCGGTTTTGGTCGTGATGATAATTACGCCGTTGGAGCCGCGCGAGCCGTAGATGGCTTTGGCCGAAGCGTCCTTCAGGACCTCGATGGAGGCGATATCGTTGAAATTCAAATCGGCCAGCGGATTGAGCGGGCCACCGGCGGTGTTCTCCGATTCTTTCGCGATGGGAATGCCGTCGATCACGTAGAGCGGCTCGGTGCCGGCGTTGATGGAGCCGACACCGCGCACGCGCACGCGGCTGGCCGCTCCGACTTTGCCGTTGACCGTCTCGATGTAGACGCCCGCGGCCTGGCCCTGCAGGGCCTGTTCCAGGGCGACGACGGGCATGGCGCGCAGATTGTCACCGTCCACCCTGGCGATGTTGCCGGTGAGGGTGGAGCGGATCTGCTTACCGTAGCCGATGACGACGACCTCGTCGATCAGGGCGTTATTTTCCATGGCCACGTCGAGGCGGGTCTGGGCGCCCACGGTAATGGACTGGCTGCGGTAGCCGGTGTAGCTGACCACCACGACGGCATCGTCGCCCGGCACGGTGAGGGTAAAGGTGCCGTCGGTGGCCGTGGCGGTGCCGGCGTTGGCGTTTTGCACGGCAACGGAAGCGCCGGCCAGGGGCTCTCCGGTGGCGGCATCGGTGATCGTGCCACTGACGCTGCGTTGCGCCCACAGGCAGGAGAGCGTGCCGCAGGCGACACAAAGGGTAAGCAATAATCGCTTCATAGTCATAGTGAAAAGTTGATCTGGTTAAATAAAAACGGATTAAAGAAAAGCGGCCCCGCAAGGCGGTGTGCTGACCTGTTGGGGCGGCAATTTAAACCACTCTGCAACATGGAAGGAATATTTGCCGGGAAATTTGTCGCCGGGGCGTTCGGACGGAGCCGTCGGCGAAATTTGCCCGAAAAATAATGGGGTGGGTAAAAGTGATGCGCCGGAACGCCAACCTTTGCTGGCGGCAAACAGCAATACGAGACAATAAAGTATGAAATAACGCTTGGTTACCGCACCAGCAACACATCCCCGGCCAGCCACTGCACCTGTCCCCGCTGCCGCAGCTGCGCCGACCACAGGTACACCCCCGCCGGCAGGTCGCGGCCCTGCATACGGCCATCCCAGCGGGGCCAGGCGCCCTCGCCGGGCGCGTAGACCAGATTGCCCCAGCGATCGAAGACCTGCAGGTAGAGCACTTCCAGATCATCGCCAAATAATTCAAAATAGGCATTCGGGCCATCGCGGCCGGGCGCAAAAGCATTGGGTACGTACAGGGCGAGTCCTGCGCGGCAGATTGCCCGCCGCACCAGCACCGAATCGGCAAAGCGGCAGTGCTGGAAGGTGACCAGCCGCCGCACCCAGCCGGCGCCGTCGAAGGAAAAATTCGCGTAGCCCGGCTGACCATTCCAGCGAATATCGCCGGCTACGCTGGCGCCGACGGAAAAAGTGAGCGGCTCCTCCAGACACAGCGTGGTATCGACGGGCAAAGGAGTTGGTCGTGGAAATAAGGTGACCGCCACAAAGTCGGAGGCAGAACATTCGCCCCGGTAGACCGATACGGCGTAGTAGCCCTGCTCGGTCACTGGCCGCCGGGCGGTTTCGACCCCGTCGTTCCAGCGGTAGCGGTCGCCATAGGGTGTAGTGGCGTCGAGCCAGAGCGTATCCTGCCCACAGATCGTCGTGTCGCCGGGCAGATCGACCACCAGACCTTCGAGCCGCTGCAGGCGGATGGTATCGCTGACGGTGCAACCATTGCCTTGCGCGGTGACGGTGTATTCGCCGGCGTCGGTGAGGGCGCGTTGGGGCAACGCCGTGCCGTCGTTCCAGAGGTAGGTTTGCGCACCGGGCGTGGTCGCGTCGAGCAGGAAATTGGCCGGGCCACAAACCGTCGTGTCGGGGCCCAGATCGAAGGGGGCCGGGCCGGGCACTACCGTCAGCGGTGCGGAGAACGTATCGCGGCAGAAACCGGACACCGTCGCCAGGGTCACCATAGTCGAACCGGCGCTGGGAAACTGTA
Source organism: Saprospiraceae bacterium (assembly GCA_046597295.1). Lineage (GTDB taxonomy): Bacteria > Bacteroidota > Bacteroidia > Chitinophagales > Saprospiraceae > M3007. The sequence goes on along the minus strand of JBKJKS010000435.1, from coordinate 853 downwards.
TTCCTCCGACCACCGGTATACCGGATAGCGTAGCCGGCAGGCCGCCACTAAAAATCCAGGTGTAGGCATCGGCTACGCCCGGACCGGCGGCGTGGGCGGACAGGGGCTGGTACAAACACAGCACTCCGGCGTGCAGCACTATTCCCGTGACGGGTTTTTCATTTCCGCAAAAATCCTCCACTGCGGTGCTGAAAGGATGGTAATCGCATTCGGCCGGCCCGGGCGCCTGGCGAAACTCCACTTGCCACTGGTAGTCCAGGGGCGCGTCGGTGAGGTCTTCCAGCGCAATGCTCATGTCCGCATCGGGGCAGGTCGCGCAATGGCCCTGGGCATCGGTTTTCAGCAGCAGGTGGCCGCCCGCCCGGTAGCGCAAGGCGGCCAGGCCGCCGTCATTGGTGACCTGGAGGTTGCTGATACCGTAGTTGTGGCAGGCGTCGTAGCGCCGGGCCCAGCGGAAATCACCTTCCGGGGAGAGGCAGATCAGGTCGGGTACCGGCTGGTCCTTGCGGGTTTCATAATTGCCAATCAGCAAATCGCCGTTTGGCGAGCGGACGATGGCCGGTATCCAGTTAAGGGCCGGCGGCATTACTAATCGTTTGGCCCACAGTACATTACCCTGCGCATCCATCCGGACCACGCAGTTGGCCTGGGGCAGTGGTCCCGTCTCGGTCGCGGCAAAGACCCAGCCGCCGTCCGGCATTTCGGTAAAGGCCTTGAACAAAAACCGGGGGTAACGGCGGCTCCACAGCACCTCGCCTTCGGCAGAGACCCGCAGCAGAAAGGCGAACGAACTGGCCAGCTGGCCAGTTCGTTCGCCTTTCTGCTGCGGGTCTCTGCCGAAGGCGAGGTGCTG
>JBKJKS010000304.1:0-2723 GCA_046597295.1 Saprospiraceae bacterium | reverse complement strand
TAGCATTGACCTGTCCGTCACGGCGACCGATTCCTGCGGACTAAACGCGCACTATCTGTTGTTTCTGGATCTGGACGGCGACGGCGTCCAGGAGAGCGTGATCAACAGCTATAATCTTCCCCCGGCGGGTCATGTGCGTTTCGGAAATGCTTTGACCCCCAATTATGCCGGCGGCGAGTTGCGAAAATTTGACCAGCGGCCAGGGGTGGATAGCAGCGGGTACTACCGTTTCAGCCTGCGCCAGGCTGCGCCTTATGGCAGCGCAACAAACACCTATTCCGTTGGCTGGTCTAGCCTGCAAACGCCGGGCGTACACATAGTGCCGGAACTGCCCGCCGGCAATCACCGCATCAAATGGTTCACGAGCGATGGTTGCGGTAACGAATCCAGCTGTGACCATACTTTCAACATCACCAACCAAACTACGGCGATCGGGCAGCCGGCGGCCAGTGCTGGCTTCCAACTGTTTCCGAATAGTCCCAATCCGTTTGTGGACGAAACGCTGGTCCGTTTTCAGCTGCCCGAACCGGCCACCGCTACGCTCGAAGTACGCGACCTGACCGGCCGGTTGGTTTTTATGAAGACGGCTCACTATGCAGCGGGTCGGCAAAGTATCCGGCTGGTACAAGGCGAGGAACTTTCCAGCCGCGGCCCCTTGTTCTGTTCCTTGCGGACGGAACGCTATTTCGCCGTTATCACGCTGCTGCCCCTGTAAAAAGGTCGGCCAACCGTTCCGCATGTTGCCGCAAGGCCGTACTTTTGTCCTCCACTTGGAAAACAGGTCCCGTAGCTCAACGGATAGAGCAACAACCTTCTAAGTTGTAGGTTACTGGTTCGAGCCCAGTCGGGATCACTGTACTGGCCGCCCGGCCCTGCTGACTGCGGGGCCGGGCGGCTGTATATATTACCCAGGGCTCAGCGGTTGAAAATGTCGTAACTGACTCCCATCTGTAAACCGCGGTGGTATATTTTTATCAGCTCGTCCTCATCGGTGACCACCAGCCGCACGACCGGTTTTACGCTGTGCGTATACCGGGCAAAGGCCGACCAGCGCTGAAAATGAGCGATAATGCCTCCCTGCAAACCGACGTCCCAGGTGTCCGTAGCCGGGAAAACGGCTTTTACCCACTGATCGGAGCCCACCACCTGATCGTATTCAGCCAGGCGATAGCCCGTATAGGCTCCCAGCTGAAGGCCGATGTTCTGGAAAACAGTGTACTCGATCCGGGAGGCCAGATCAAGGTACAGCAGTTGAAAACCCAGCCTGTTTTCCGACACGCTGCGCACCTGATTCAAAAAAAAACCCCGTTTGGTAAACTGTACATCGCTGCTGATGGCCCAGCGCCGGTTCAGCGGATGACGGGCCTGCAGGCCCAGGAAATAGTTGCCCTGTGCAGAAGGTACATAAGGGGTAGGTCCTTCGATGGTAGCGCCGCTCAGGTGTAGCCCCGCCTGGAGGCCATAAGTGGATTGGGCCACGGATATAAAAGGCAAACCCAGCACCAACGCTACCCAACACGCCATCCGGATCAGGGAATTGTTTTTCATACTTTGGATTTTCTCCCCTGACGCCCCGTCATGTGGCTGCGTTGCCTGCCGCCTGCCCGGCTTTTCATGATTCGTGAAATCCGCGACCACCGCGTTGCTACATGCCCGCTTTGATTTCCTGCGCCACATGGTAGGCCAGCGCCTGGATGGACAGCATCGGATTGGTACCGCTGGCCGAAGGGAACAGGCTGGCGTCGGCAACGAATAAATGGCGCACCGACCGGACTTCGCCATTGGGTTGCACCGGGTAGTCGGCATCTCCGCCCATCCGGCAGGTGCCCATCTGGTGGGCCGAGAACAAACCGAAGCGATTCAGGCCCCAGTTTTTGGCAGCTATGCGCGGTAAGAAGTCCTGCAAGTCGTCTTTTTTCGGGTAAAAATGCAGGGGCTGATTGTGCAGCACCCCAATTCGTTCCGCGCCGGCAGCGTGGTGGAGCCGCACGCTTTCCTGCATGGCCCGCACCAGGTGGCGGCGGTCGTAGTCGTGCAGATCGTAGTGGATTACCGGCTGGCCGGAGCGCTGGCCCACCGTGACCCGCCCACCGTAGCGATCACGTACCAGGCAAACGTGGACGGCCAGCTGACTCAGGTTGGCCAGGTCGCTTTTGATCTGCTCGCCGTTTTCCCAACTCAGCGCAAAGGCCCCCAAACCGGGATGGATGGGCGGACATTCGAGGCGGAAACCCCAGTTATCGTCCAGCCGGGTAAATTCCTGAACAATCGCCGACATCATGGGACCCTGCCAGGGGCGCATAGGGCGCGGGTAGAAGGCGGGCACGGCCGCCACCGGATGCAGGAACAGGTTGCGCCCGAGCTGTGGGTGGTTCAGGCCGCTTTTCAGGAGCAGCACGGGGGTATGCAGGCTGCCAGCACTGACCACCACGCGTTTGGCCCGGATGGTCAGGGCGATACTCCTTCCGTCGGGTCGTTGGGTGCGGACCTCGGCGCCGGTGGCCATGCCTTCCCGGATGGTGATTTTCTCGACCGCCGTATTGGGCAGTATGGTCGCGCCGTCCCGCACCGCATCGCGGAGAAAGGTCTGCACGGCGCCCTGTTTAATACCGAAGGCATCGCCGTAGCAGGAATATCCGCAAGCTTGCCAGGCTGTTTCGGGGGCTAATCCGGCCGGGAAGCGCAGATTCATCGGAATGCTTTCGGCGCGGTAGCCCAGCGTG
>JBKJKS010000244.1:0-5663 GCA_046597295.1 Saprospiraceae bacterium | reverse complement strand
TCCCAAAATGGGAACAGCAGACGAGGGCCTCGTGCGTTTAAAGGAGATGTCTCATTGTTGGCTGGCGGTTCAAAATCCTCCCGCAAGGTAGCAGCGACCGCGCAAATAGTGTACCATGTTGATAAAAAAACTTTTTTCGCCGCAAAATTTTCTTTCGCCGCCGCTGATAGGAACAGCCCATATGTGGGGCTTTGGAGCCGATCCCCGCCTTTTTTGGTGATGGGCGGGTAGATTGCCGTTGTTTTGGCCGGGTAGTGCCCGGATGTAGCGCAGAGCCAAGCCTTTTTCGAGCAGGTGCGTCACTCGAAGGAAGACCCTCACTACACTCGACGCTGCCCACCGAAGCAACAATGGAACGCGGATTAAACGGATGGAACGGATTAAAACGGATTTTTCAAACGCCCTCCCCTCGTAATGGGAAAAATCCGTTTTAATCCGCCTGATCCGTTTAATCCGCGTTCCAATTTGCCCTCCGGTTGCTCGCTTCCGTCAGCACCCTGGTCCCACGCTGCGAAACAACGGCAAATATCAGCGCATCTTACGGGCTGGACGCAGTGCCGGCCGGCTGTAAATCACCGGTTCGGCGCTGGGGCTTACATCTGGATCGGTGGATATACAGGCAGAAAAATAAAGGGGCAGTTATTTCGGCAAATAAATGTCGAACCGCGCGCCCTTCCCCAGCTCGCCCCGGGCCATAATAGTGCCGCCGTGGTTCTCCACGATCTTTTTGCACAAGGCCAGCCCAATGCCGGTGCCGGCGTAGGTCTGCTGGTTATGCAGGCGCTGGAAAATATCAAAGATGCGGTCGGCGTATTCCTGACTAAAGCCGATGCCATTATCCTCGAAACGGATGTGGACGTATGCGCGGCTGGGGTCCAGCGGGGGATGCCCGGCCACTTCCTGCGCAGTGATGCGGATATGCGGCTGCCCGGTGGAGAATTTTAAGGCATTACTGAAAAGATTGGAGAACAGCTGGCTGAGTTGCAGTGGCACGCCGGGAATGGTGGGCAAAACGGCGCACTCCACCACGGCATTTTTTTCCTGGATCATCAACTCGAAGTCGGTGCAGATACGGGCAACAATATCGTTCAGGTCGGTTTCCTCGGACGGATCCTCGCCCTGCGATACGCGCGAATAGTGGAGGACCGACTCGATGAGCTGCGACATCCGGAAGGCGGATTCCTCGATCTTCTGCGTGTACTTAGTCCATTCTGCCGGATCGTCGCGGCGGCGCAGCAGGTTGGCGAAGGTCTGGATTTTGCGCAGAGGCTCCTGCAAATCATGGCTGGCGATGTGGGCAAATTGTTCCAGGTCCCGGTTGGACTTTTCAAGGGCAATGTTTTGCTCCGCAAGCATTTGGTTGCTGTATTGGAGGTCCTGCTCGTGCCGTATTCTTTCCAGTTCCATTTCGGTGCGCTTGGCCACAATTTTCAAAATGGAAGATACACCCTCGTAGTCTTCGATTTTCTGCCGGTGCATGACGGCAATCACGCCCTTCGCCTGACCATGGTTGTCGAAAAGTGGATAGCCAAGGTACCCTTCCACACCGAACGCCACAAGCGTTTCATTTTTGGGAAAGGTCAGCCGGCAATGCTCCGGATAAACGTAGGTCTTACCCAGGATGATTTCCTCAAAAGGGCCATTCCGCATGGGATAAACAATATTGTCGGCCAGGGCGCCGAAGACGGTCATAGCAATAGTGCGGATATTAAAATCACCCTGTTCCGTCTCTTCCACCTGACCCACCAGTACATAGTCCAGACGCGTGAGGTCGGCGATGTATTGGACCACGGATTTGAAGAAGTCGGTGCTGATTTTATTCGTGGAAAAACGTTCTGAAAAGTCGGTCAGGAAGTGCTTATTGTACTTGCTGACGGCAATTTCCTGGTTTTTTTGTTGGAGTTGTTGGTTGGCTTGCAGCAGTTGCTGTTCTTTTTCGACGGCTGCGGTGACATTCTGTAAGGTGCCGACCAGCCATTTATTTCCGGCGGCATCCAGTATAATATTGCCGGAACGGTATACATGCCTGATCCGGCCATCTGCCGCGATGATGCGGTAGCTAATGGGCAGCGAAGTCTGCGTTTCAACCGCCTGCCAGGCATTTTCAGTCACCCTATCGACGTCTTCGGGGTGGGTGAAAGCCATAATGCGCTCCAGTTCAGGCGTGAAGGTGGCCGGCGTAAGCCCGTAAATCGCGTACATGTTCTTACTCCAGGTAACGGTGTTCGTGTCAAAATCCCATTTATAGTTGCCCAGCTGACTGATGGCCTCCGCGTGTTCGAAGGCTTCATTGACCGCAGTCAGTTCGGCAGTCCGTTCCTGCACTTTCTGCTCTAACAATTCCGACAAGGTACGTAAACGCTGTTCGCTCGCGCGGAGCGCATCTTCCGATAGCCGGCGCGCTGAAATATCAGTATGGGCAATGACCACGCCACCGCCAGCGTAGGTCAGCGGGGAGACTTGCAGCATGAACCACCTTTGCTGCGTGGGTGAATGACAGGGGTATTCCAGGCAGTAGATCGGCAGCTCTCCCTTCAACACCGCCTGAATGCCGGCGCTCACCACCGGCGCCTCTTCGGCATTTTCCCCTTTCGCTCTCTCCAGCACGGCCAGATAATTTTCACCAACACCCGTTCCCCTTAACGTTATGTCGCCATTCTCCTGCGCGAACTTATTCCAGGCCTCATTGACCATGATGATTTCTCCGCTGCTGTTCAGTACGGCGATGTGCGAATTCAGGGAGTTGAGAATACCGATTTTCTGTTGCTCGCTTGCTTCGACCTTTTTACTGACAACGGCGTTTATGGTGACCTCCTGCGCAATACAGGTAACCCCCGAAATGGCGCTGTCGGCTTCGCGCAGGGGTTGCAGCACGAAGTTAAAATAAGCTTGTTCCAACTGACCGTTGCGCAGGACTTGTCCCGGACTTTCCGTCGCCACAAAAGGTTGGCCGGTGGTGTATACCTGCTGCATTAATTCCAGAAGACCCTGGCGCTTTATCTCCGGCATCAATTCCGAAAAAAAGCGTCCTTCCACCGCGGCGCCTTTGCCCCACATGGCTTTGATGGCCTCGTTGGCGAAGGTGATCAGCATGTCCGGGCCCTTGAAAATGGCGACGGCGAAGGGGGACTGGAGCAATAAGTTGCGGTAGCGTTGTTCGCTGTCCCTGCTTCTTTCGGTGGCTACCGGCGCCTGCGCAAAAATCAATTGGAGTGGTGGAACGAAGTATGGGGCCACCAGGCCGGGCATCCCGGTGCGGCCGGCAAGCTCCTGCCCGACCGCTTCCCGCAGGCTGGCCGGCCATTGGTCCGACGGTCCCAGCGGCGTAGCCGACCAATCGAAACCGCCCAGGCGAGCAGCTGTTTCGATGTCGTTGGCGCCCGGGTCTGGGGTGGTAGTCTGGAGGTCCTCCATGGTTGATCAATTGAATGTGCCCTATAAAAAAAGTGGCCAGCGTAGGGGCGGGTTCACGCCTGTCGGTTGGCTGTAAAAATACGCGGCGCCACAGCGCATCGTTTCCGGCCGGCCGGCTTTCACTCCCCCACCTGATCTTCCAGCAACATCTCCGCGGCCTTCATCAGGTTCTCCATACGTTTCGGATCGGCACTGATGATACGCAAATTACTTTCATAGGCGGGGAGGGTAATGCCGTGCATATCCATGACCTGCTTAAAATAGACCTGCTTCAGGCTGTCCTTCGGGTAACCGTTCAGGCGGGCGGTAGCGGCTTCCGCAATGTTCACATCGGCCAGTATGCGCGCCATTTTCTCGTCGGGCACCGTGGTGTCCGCTACCGGAGCCGTCGTGGACTGGCAGGCCCCCAGGAGACAGCCGAGGAAGACCGCCACAGGCCAGCTCCGGCGCCGGCGGGCCAGCGCAGCAGCCCGCTTCATAATGCTTCTTTGGGAAAATACCGTTTGCAGACCGTGGCGTTGTCCTCATCGAAGGCCGCCCAGGTGTCGACGTCCGATTCGATGCGCACGATGCCGCAGGTCGGTACATTCGCAATTTCGGTTTTGGCAAAACGATTGGCTACGTCGGTGAAGGTCATGTTGTGGCCAAACAGGAAAACGGTGGAAGCCGTGTCCGGCAGCTGGCTGACCAGGCGCAAAATATCGGGCGGATCAGCCTCGTAAATATCCTGCTCCCGCTGGATGGCCTCGTCTTTTATGCCGAAAGCAACCGCGAAAAACAGGGCAGTCGTCCAGGCGCGTTTCGCCGGGCTGCTGACCAGCAAATCGGGTTGCACGCCTTCGCGGACCAGGATTTGCGCCATCAAGGGGGCTTCGTAGAGGCCACGCTCGTTGAGCGGGCGGTCAATATCGCGGATGCCCGGATGTTCCCAGCTGGACTTGGCGTGACGGATCAGAAAAAGCGTGCGCATAAGCGTAAGGGACGGCGGGATGGTGGTGAGGCGATAAATTTTAACAGCGCAAGTTTCGGGGTTTTTATTTTCAGTGGGTCAAGTTTTTGAATCGTACGCAGAGAAAGTTTGATCAGCGGTCGAATCTGAAAAAATGGTCGGCATATGGGGAAAGGGTCCTACTTTTGGAGTTTGCTTGGTGTACTACCGGGCATATTCGTTGTAATCATCTCCATGACAAAACTTTGGCTTCGGGATTTTGAATTGCAGATCAGCCCTACCACGGCAGCGGCAGCGGAAGCGCTGGCCCAGGCGGGTGCGGTACGTAAGTTGCAGGAAGTGGAACGGCACTTTTGGGTAGCCCAGGTGCATACGGATGAAGGCGATTACGAGGTGGAAACCATCATTACGCCCCAAAAAGTCAAGGCATTCACCTGCGAATGTTGGGCCGAAGGCCGCCGGCTGATGTGTCCGCACGTCGCCGCCGCCCTGTTCAAAGTGCGGCAGTACCTGGCGCAAAAGACCGAAGCCCGCAAAGCGCCGCCGGCCGAGCGTTCGGCCAGTTCGCTCGGTCGCCTCTCGGTGAGCGCCGTACTGGAGCAGGCCCCGGCGGCGGCACTGGCCGATTTCGTCCAGGCCTACGCCCGTCGCGACCGCGATTTTGCGCTGGCCCTGAAAATCCATTTTGCGGCCACCGTAATGGGGACCGAAAACCCGTTTGCGCTGGTGCTGGATACTCTGCTGGCGCCGGTGGGCAAAGCGAACAGCTGGCGCGAGCCGGATTTTCGGCGTTTGCGCAACGCTTTGGAAGCCCTGGATCAGCAGTTGCTGCAGGCGGCCACCGCACAGGATTTTGCCCTCACCTGGCAGCTGGCCAGTACCATTTTACAAAAAATCAGTCCCCTGGCCGCGCGCCTGGACGACACGAAGCGCAAATATTTGCTGCCCGCACTCCAATCGGCGGTGGCGCAATTGTTGATCTTCCAAACGGATGTGGTGGCACCCGATCTGCAATCGGCCGCCTGGGAAACAGGGTTCGACCTGGCTGCGAAGGCCCATTTTCCGCCCGAACTCAGCCCTTCGCTGCTGATGCTGCTCAGTCAGGCGGCTGCGGATGATGCCCGTTTCGAGCGTATCAGCCAGCTATTCGATCAGTCGGCGGAGCCGGTGGTGCCTTTCGTCATGCAGCTGTTTACGGCGGCCCTGGCGCGTCGCGAGCGTCCGGAAGCGGTGGTCCGGGTGCTGGAGGGACAGGTGGAGCAGCCCACCCTGCTGCTCGACACCCTGCTGGCCCTCGATC
>JBKJKS010000242.1:0-5064 GCA_046597295.1 Saprospiraceae bacterium | reverse complement strand
CGCCGGGCGTGGTTCCTGCCAGACATACCGCTGCATGGGGCCATCAATAAATCCCTGCAACTGGACATTCAACGGGGGCCGGAAGCGGTAGGCCGGCACGTCCCGGGAGGATATTTTACCGGCGGCTACGGCGGCTACGGTGCTGGAAAATTCCGAGGAATGCCGGTTGAAGTGGTCATCCAGTGAAAAAATGCCCTGGGGATCGATGCGTCGGTTCGGTTGGGTGACCAATGTATCCCAATCACAGCAATCGATCAAAGGATACCAGCAGATGCCGTAAAATCCTATTTGCCGTTCGGCCAGTATTTTGGATAAATCCTCGCACTGGGCGAGCATGTATTTGAACCAGGTGATCCGGTCCGTCGTACATCCGCGGAGGTTGGTTTCCCCCAACATGACCGGCAGCTGATAACGCTCCACATAGGCCAGGGCAATTTCGGTGAAACCCACCGGATGCAGCGTTTTCCGCCGGACGAATCCCGATTTCCTTCCTTTGTGGCTTGTCCACTCCAGTTCCGAGTGCGCATAGTAGTCCAGACCGAGGCAATGAATAACCACCGGAGGCCCCGCAAACTGCGCAAGGTCGGCAGCATCCATGCCTTGTAGAAAATCCGGGTACAAAGGATGATCAGCGGTTACTTTTCCCAGCAAAAGATCAAGCAGTTGAAAGCGCACCAGGTTTCTATGTTCGGCAAATTCCCTGGCCGCCGGATCATACCCGCGGTGCACTTCGCAGGAGTCCATCCACCAGTGTTGCAGGCCTTTTTCTGCTAAAAGCAAGCTAATGTTCCGAATAGCCTGGGCCACCGGTAACAACATCCGGTAAAAGTTTTTCTTCCCCTTTTTAAAAGGGTACCAAATGCCAAATTCTCCGCAAAACATCGTCGTCACCAGGGCTTCGTTGATGATCGTATACTGCGTCACCCAGGGAAAATGTTCCATTAACTGTTGCACAAACTTCGTGTACACCTCCACGAAATCCGGATGCGCAAACCCACCGGTCAGCCAGCTGGGAAAGCTGGTATGGTGTAACGGATCCAGAATAGGCGTTATGCCCATTACTTTCAGTTTGTCCAGGTAGGGGCCGAACCAGCGGAAGTCATACTTTCCCCTTTCCGGCTCTATACGCTGCCAGGGGGCGGCGATCCGCAGGCTGTGTATGCCGATGCCAGTCGCCAGGGCGAAATCTTCCGCATACTTCATATCGTGTTCCGTCTCCCCCAGCACGTCGATCACCTCGGGGGGCATGGTGCGTTTCCTGTTTTTTGGAATGATGCGTGTCGGCTCGAGCCCGCTGATGAACCGGAAGGTGGTTGTATGTTGCATATGGAGGTTAATCGCCCGGAAAAAAATTCAAAAGAACGCTTTTGCGCAGTAAGTGCGGGGGCAAAATACCTGGACCTTTGACCAGCGCCGTCCCGATCTGCATCGGGACGGCGCTCTTTATTTCCTGAAACCTGCTGCGCTACAAATGGATCCGGTTCACCAGGTTCTCCACCACGTACCGCTTCATGTTCAGGTGAAATTCCTCCACCTGGGCCTCCAGCCGCTTGGACAGGGCCACGATGACCATGCTCAGCGCGATGGCCAGCATGGTGGCAAAAAACGCCATGCCCATGTGGTCCACCAGCGTCTCGATATCGGCGCTGGAAATGGCCACCTGGCCGGGCGCGGCGGCCGCCACCGTACCCGTATGCGCCGCCAGCGCTGTTGGCTTGATGCTGCCCAGGCTGAGAATGGCCGAAGCCAGTCCCCAGACCGTACCGAGAAAGCCGAAAGTGGGGATCAGGGTCTGGCAAATACCGACCAGCCAGAATTCCTTTTCCAGCTGCTTGTACTGCAGTTCGCTGACCGTCTGGGTGATGGCCAGGGCGTCGGCGGGCGAGTTGTTCGAGCGGAACTTGGTGGTCGTTTGTTTGATCAGGTCGGTCAGCATCCGCGGGCCCATCCGGCGCTCCGCCTCGATGGTCTCGAGCTTGATGCGGCTCACGTCTTCGGGGTACAGCACGAACTGCTCGGCTTCGGGCAGAAGTTTGGCGGTATAGGCGGCTTTTTCATAGTCCAGGCGCCTGGAAATAGCGGACAGGCTGAACACTGCCGTAAAAAAGCCGGCAAAGGCGACAAACTGGATCAGGCCGGTGGGCATTTTTCCGCCCAGGGCCAGGAAGAAGGTCTGCATGGAAGAGCCGGCCGGGGACAGCTCGTAGCCGATGATGACCACGACGGCGACCACGGCGGCGGCGACCAGACCGCCGATTATTTGACTATTTTTAGTGGCAAACATGGTAGGTGATTTTTGAATGTTAGAAGAAATGCTCTACGCGAGCTGCTCAGCCCCACTTCCCGCCCCGTTTTTTCGGGGCGCCCGGCGCCGGCGCCGGTGCGGACACCGGCGCAGCGCTGGGTTCGGCAGACGGTTCGCTGCCCGGCGTGGCCGGCGCCATTTCGGACGCTTTCGACAGCCGCGGGCGGAAACTGAGGCCGCTGCCGGTAATGATCAGTTGGCCAGCCGATGCCCACTGGTCCTGGCTGCCGCCGATGGCGTAGTTTCCGAACGCGTAGGTCTGGGTGCGGCGGCCGGGTGGTACGATCTTGCCGAATAGGGCGAAGGGTTGCACTACGTCGCTTTTGCTGCCCCGGCGAATACGCACCATCACGTCGTAGGTGCCCGGCTGGATGTCCTTCTGGTAGAAGTAGTTGAGGCCTTTCTGGTACGCGAAGGTGGCATCCTGGTACTTGCTGGCGCGGCTGGGTTTCCAATTCCGGTTGCCCTGTTGCAGCATCATTTCCACCGAGTTTTTGGCCCGGTCGGTCTGTTGCAGCAGGATGACCACGGCGCCCTGGGTCTGTTTCATCAGGTCCACCGCTACCGGATCCTGCGGCGGCGAAGGCTGTGGATTACCGGTTTCAACGGGCTGTTGCGCCGGGTTGGATGGATTAGGCGGAGTCGGTTCCGGCGGTTTTTCGGCGACGCCGAAGGTGCGGCGCCACCAGGAGCCATTGTTCCCGTTCGTGGTTTTGGCCGCCGCCGCCGCCGGAGCGGCGGCGGGCCGGGTTTTGGCCGCCTGCGCCATGGGCTGTTGCGGCGTCGGGGGCAGGGCGTTCAAAAGTCGCGAGTGCAGAAAGTTGAGCACGATAAATACCCCCAGCGTCCCGATCAGCACATCCAGCGCCGATACGTAGAGTGGATTAATACCTTTATTCGTCATGGCTTACAGCAGGTTGGGTGAAGGATAAACGGTTCCCGGCGGGCGGCTGGACGGCCTGGTCCCGGCATTTCGCATTGCAGTGGGCGCAGCGAACGAGATCCGGCGGGTTGGACTGCGCACAGTTCCAGCAGGCCACCGCCTCCGAAGCGGGGCCAGCCGCTGGTTGGGCTGCAGATTCGGGCAGTTTGACATTGCAATGGCCGCAGCGCGCCGCTTCCGGGCGGGACGTCTGGCCGCAGTTCGGGCAGTTCATGGTGGGAAAGGTTGAGGATTTGAGGATGCGAGGATTTGAGGATGCGAGGATTTGAGGATTTGAGGATGCGAGGAGTTGAACAATTACCTGATGATCAAGTACTTTGATCAAATACTCAGATACTCAAATCCTCAAATCCCCAAAATTTACTGCCCCAAATAGTGCAGGTAAGACAGTCCGATGAGCAGGTTGCGATTTTTCAGTCCGTCCACGCTCAGGTACTTCAGGCCGTGGGTGTAGCGCAGATCGAGGCCAATTTCGCCCTGATCCATGATCCAGAGCAGGCCGCCGCCGGCGTTGAGGTTGATATCGAAACCCTTGTAGGCGTCGTAGCGACCCTTGCCCATCTCGATCTCGTACTCCTTGCGGTCGGTCCGGCTCTCTACCGCTTCCTTCGTACCCGGGAATTCGACGGTGATTTCTTCACGGCCCTTGCCGCCGAAGCCGAAAGACAGGCCCGGACCCAGTGCCACGTAGGCCCCCAGTTTATCGCCGCCGAAGTTTTTCTCGAACATCACCGGCACATCCAGGTAGTTCAGCGTCTCTTTGAAGCGGTAATCGACCACCTGGTGATCGGCCGGGTAGCCGAACTCCGGTCCCTCATAAAAGAGTTGACTTTCACTTTTCAGGGCCGCACCACGCTGGGTGAAGGCAATTTCCGGTTGCAGGGTGAAGCGGTTACCGAGGTTGATCTCCACAAATCCGGCGATGCTGGCGCCGGGCTTGAGGCTCGCGTCGTAGGCATCGCTCCAGTCGCGGGTGAGTTTGTAGGAGGACAGGCTGGCGCCGGCGCGCAGGCCGATGCCGCTGATCTGGGCAGTTAAGGCCGTAACGCAGGCGAACAGGGCGGGCAGCAAAAGCAATTTTTTCATAATGCAGATTTTTTTGTCGAAAGACGTTTTTTCGTTTTCCAACGGCTTATCCGTTGGGTTTTGCTGCTTAGTCCGCCGCAGGGCGCCGAGGTAACCACGCCCGGGATTTTTTAAGAAAATCGTAACATATTCCGGACTTTTACCCCACTATTCCGTTAAGATTACACCAGACAGGATAGGGGAACGGGGTCGGAGAAAAAAAATCCCGAACTATGTCCGCCCAGCCAGGTTACTTTTTCACCATGACCGACACCAATACGCAACCACCGGAGTGGACGGACGAGGCGCTCACGCAGGCCATTCGGGCCGGCGGGCCGCCACGCGAGGCAGCGCTGCAGGCGATGTATCAGAAGCCCGGACTCCGGGAAACGGTCATTCGTCTGGTGCTGGACCAGGGGGGACAGCGCGACGATGCCCTGGATGTGTTCCAGGAAACGCTGCTGCTGTTCGACCGCAACCTGCGCGCGGGCCGTTTTGAGGGCCGCAGTTCGCTGTCGACCTATTTCGTCGGCATCGCCAAATGGCGCTGGCAGGCGGTGCGCCGGCAGCAGGGTAAACTGACGGCGCTGTCGCCCGACGATTACGATGGCCTGGTGGAAAGCCCGGAGGCGGAGGTACTGCGGGCGGAACACCGGGAGTGGCTGGAAAAGGCGCTGGGCCAGATCGGCGAACGCTACCGCCAGGACTGGATGCGCTGGGCCGTCGCCGCGATGCTGGTCATCGCCGCCGG
>JBKJKS010000093.1:0-6003 GCA_046597295.1 Saprospiraceae bacterium | reverse complement strand
CACGAAGTTCTTTGAGGCAAATCTTCATTTTATGGACAAAATCCTCTCTCGACTCTGCGGCCTGTGCTTCACCGTAATTAAGCGCTGGCGAAGTCCCGGAACGTAGTATTTGGCCACCCAAATGCTTCGCCGCAGGCGTTTTAGGAAGTGCTTCCACCATATCAATGACCCGGGAAGCGAACTCAATAAGCCGCTCTTCCATCTCCTGAGCAGTCACTTTCTTCTGATTTTTTTCCATAAAAAAGGTTTTTATAGGTTTGAAAACCAGCAATCAGAAAAATCTAAAATCTGATATCATGTAATCTGCATTCTTAAATCAGAGTTTCCCTTTCAAAACCCCATCGTAATCCCCGCGATAAACGTCCGGGGCGCCGGCACCGTCCCCCAGTCGATACCCACCGCCAGGTCGGAGGAGACCCCCAGTCCCCGGGTATCGTTGGTGTTGGCCTGTATCTCGGGATCCAGACCCGGGTATTTTGTGAAAGTGAGGGCATTCTGCGCCGTGACGTAGAAGCGCAGGCTGCCGATGGCATCGGTCTTGATCAGGGATTTGAAATTGTAGCCCAGCGTGACGTTGCGAATACGCATGTAGGAGCCGTCTTTCAGGAAGCGGGTCGAAATGCGGCGATTGCCGTTGCGGTCGTCTACGCTCACCTTGGGAATATCGGTATCGGTATTATTCGGCGTCCAGCGGTTCAGAATATCGTTGTAGGAATTGAAGCCCCGGGACTGGGTCTCGTAGGCAAAATTGCCATACAGAAAATACACATCATTACCCTGCACACCCTGGGCCAGCACGGACAGGTCGATGTTCTTCCAGTTAACGGACAGATTCAGGCCGTAGATGAAATCCGGGAAAGGGTTGCCGAAGTGGCTGCGGTCTTTGTCGTCGATCTTGTTGTCGCCGTTCAGGTCGGCAAATTTTACGTCGCCGGGCCGGGTATCGTCGGTCTGGAAGGGACTGGCGTCTATTTCAGCCTGGTTCTGGAAAAGACCCTCCATTTTGTAGAGGTAGAACGAGCCGACCGGATAGCCCACCTCCGTTCTGGTAATAGGCCCGTCGGACAGGCCGAAACCACCTGAAATTGGTTCGCCGGTGGCCAGGGAGAGCACCTTATTCCGCACGGTCGAAATGTTACCGCCCAGGCTGTAATTGAATTGGCCGCTGTTGTTTTTAAAGATGATGCCCAGCTCCAGACCGGTATTTTCCACTTCGCCGGCATTGACATAGGGCGGAAACTGATCGCCACCGGACTGCGGCACGGGTACCCGGACCAGGATGCCGTAAGTGCGTTTGCGGTAGTAGTCGGCGATGAACGACAGCCGGTCATTCCAGATACTGAGGTCCAGGCCGTAGTCCAGCTGCTCGCAGGTTTCCCATTTGATGTTGCTGTTGCCGCTTTCCAGCACCCGCGCACCGGTCGCGATCTGGCCGCCGAAGGTGTAGACCCGGGCGCCGGTCTCCACCAGCGAGCTGAAAGGGTACAGGCCGATGTCCTGATTGCCCAGGCGGCCCCAGCTGGCCCGCAGCTTCAGGGCGGAGATGAATTTTATATCCTCAAAAAACGCTTCGTTCGATACGTTCCAGGCGGCCGATACGCCGGGGAATATGCCGTAGCGGTTGTTGCGCCCGAAGCGGGAAGAACCGTCGCGGCGCACCGAGGCGCTCAGCACATAGCGATTATCGAAGGTGTAACTGCCCTGTGCGAAATACGACAGCAGCGCCCACTCGGTGACGATGCCCGCTGCGCCGACGTTTTGAATGTCGACTGCGGTGCTGTTGTTTAGATAACGGAACAAAGGATCGGTCCGCGAGAAATTATTGGCCGATCCGGCCAGGTAGTTGGTTTGATTCTGAATGGCCTCCATCCCCAGCAGGGCTGAAAACCGGTGCTGGCGAATGCTGTGCTGAAAATCCAGCAGGTTGTTCCAGATCAGGTTCTGACCGAAGACGCGGCCTTCGGTGAGCGAGGTGGGGCTGTAGATCGCCGCCGAGAGCCGCTCCTTGAAGCGTTTCTCGTTTTCAAACAAAAAGTCGCCGCCGAGGGTAGTGCGCAGCTTCAGGCCCTGCAGGATGCTGAGTTCGGCGAAGACGCTGCCGAAAATACGGTAGCGTTTGATGGTCCAGTCGGTGGCGTCGATGATGGCCAGCGGATTGGCATTGCCGTCCCCGTAGAGCATGGGGTCGCCGAGTTCGGACGATACGTTGACGTAGCTGCCGTCGGCGTTCCGGATGCGGAACACCGGTGCGGCGATCAGGGCGTAGCGAATGCCGCTGGGTTCGTTGCCGGGACCGAAGCCGTCGCCGGAGCTGTTGATGACCTTCCGGTCGGTGTAAGCAAAGGAGAGGTTGTTGCCGAATTTCAGGCGCTTGTTGCCGACTTCACCGTTGAAGCGCAGTCCGTATTTATCAAAACCCTGGCCCCGGAACACGCCGTCCTGATTGAGGTATTCACCCTGCAAATAGTAGCTGCTGCCTTCGCCGCCACCGGCGGCGCTCAGGCTGTAGCGCTGCACGGGCGCGCGGTTGAAGACCTGGTCCAGCCAGTTCACGTCGTCCAGGGTACCGAGGATGGTCAGATCGAAGGTATCGAGCTGGCGGGCGGCATCACGCAGGACGTTGGCATTATTGATGGCCTCGTTGCGGATCAGCAGGTAATCGCGGGTATTGAGCAGTTTCGGCAGGCGGTGGGCTTCGGCGAAACCCGCCGAGGCATCGAACTGGAAATGGGGCTTGCCGGCCTTGCCTTTCTTAGTCGTAATGACAATGACGCCATTGGCCGCCCGTGCGCCATAAATGGCCGCCGCCGCACCGTCTTTCAGCACCTCGATGGACTCGATGTCATTGGTAGAAAACATGTTGATGTTGCCGGTCGTGGGTACCCCGTCGACGATAAAAAGCGGGTTGTTGTTGCCCAGTGTGCCGGCGCCGCGGATGCGGACCGCAATGTCGTCGCCCGGCGCGCCGGTGACCTGGGTGACCTGCAAGCCGGGCGCCTGCCCCTGCAGCGCCTGATCGATGCCGGAAACCACCAGCCGTTCGATGTCTTTGGCTTTGACGGAACTGATGGCCGAGGCTACGTCGGTGCGAAATTCCCGGCGATAACCCGTCACGACCACGTCCTGAAGCATTTCGGAGCTGACGCCTAACCGGATGTCCAGCACCGTGCGGCCCTGTACGGGCGTTTCCTGCTTTTCAAATCCGGTGTAAGTGAGCACCAGCACGGCTTCCGGCTCGACCGTGAGTTGGTACTTGCCGTCGCCGTCGGTGGAAACCCCGTTCGTAGTGCCTTTTTCCACCACGCTCACCCCGACCAGCGGCTGCTGGTCTTCGGAACCGGTCACCCGGCCGCTGACGGTGATTTGCTGGGCCATGACCACTGAAGGGCCGGAAAAAAGGAAAATACCGGTGAACAGGGCGGACAAAAAGACCCGGCCCCAGGAAAAATGCCGGTAGCAGGCTGCGTAAATGTGTTGCTTCATAGTGATCAGGTTTCTTTTTCTTTCCAAAGTGCTCCTTGCTGGCAAATGTCACACATTCGCTAAAGCAAAATTGATACTTTAATGCGAATAGATGGTACTTTTGTGAAACAGATGTTGGTGGCTGGTCCGCTTCGAAAAATTAAATTTCAAAAATGGATATTTACCGGGAAATCACTCCTTTGAAGGAACCGGACGTGCTGGTCGTGCTGGATTCGGTCAACAACGGCTTCGATTACCCCATCCACAGCCACCCGGAGTACGAACTGAACCTGGTGGTGGGCATTTCGGGCACGCGCATCGTCGGCGACAGCACGGAGCGCTACAACCACGGCGATCTGGTGCTGCTGGGGCCGTATTTATACCATAAATGGGATGCGGACGAAGCGCTGCAAAGGAGCGGGCAGCCCTACCGGGTCATTACTATTCAGTTCGCGATGGACCTGTTTGCCGGGCATCTTTTTCAGAAAGAGCGTTTCTACAAGATCCGCCAGCTACTGCGCGATGCGGCGCGGGGGATCAAATTCCAGGGCAAGACCTTCGAGGCGGCCATGGAGAAGATGATCGGCCTGACCGAGGACAAGGGTTTCGCCAGTATCGTCGAGTTTTTGCAATTGCTCGATCTGCTGTCCCAATCCACGGAGACGACTTTCCTGGCCAGCGCAGGCTTCTCGCCGCAGGCCCTCAGCTCGGACAACAACCGCATCCAGCTGGTGTACAGTTATATCCTGAAAAACTTTGCCGACAACCGCATCAAGATCGGCCATGTGGCGGCGCTGGTCAACATGACCGGCTCAGCCTTCAGCCATTTCTTTCAAAAATACACCATGAAGAGTTTTACCCAGTTCCTGCTGGATGTGCGGATCGGCCACGCCTGCAAGCTCCTGCTGAGCACCGACGAATCCATCAACCAGATCTGCTACGGCGCCGGGTTCAATAACGTGGCGAATTTCAACCGGCTGTTCAAGAAGTACCGTTCCTGCACCCCGCTCGAATATCGTCGCCGGCACAAGGAGAAAAATGACTTCGACTGGACCAAGCAAATCACGCCCTGGCAGTTTCTGCCGCCGAAGTCGGGGAAGGCGGGCGCGTTGCAGCCGGCGCAGTATGCGACGAAGCTGATGCATTTGTGATGTCGTCCGAAACCCCAGTTCCGGACGGGTCGAGTGGCGAAACTGGTGTTTCGCCGTACACTTGCCGGCACACTTTATATCTATATGGCTTGCAAGCTGCTTTCAAAGGGGGTGCTGATTAACTCGTTTTTCGTTTCTATTTCTGACTTGATTAATAAAGCACTTACGGCATAATAGGCAGCATAATAAAGCCGGTTGACAGCCGAATTCCATTTTCCGTTTTCTACCAGCAATTCTGCAACTTCAAAGGTTTCTTGCGCCTTTTGCAACCGATATTGTACATAGGCAATTCTATCTGCTGGCTTCATAAAAAAATGCCTCCCCGCGTGATCGCGAGCCGAATAGTATAATCTCCGATTGTGGTTCAATCGCTTCTACGTACTCTTTTATCCTTTTTATTATATCTGCATTGTTTTTCATAAAGACAAAGTTACAGTTTTGAATTCGATCAACAGCATCCTCACCCGTAAAACATATATTTACATCAAACGCCTTCTTTTCAAATCCACCCGCCCTTTCGCTACGTATGTTTGCCCATATTCACGCTTGCCGGAATGAAAAAAATCGTCGCCTGGACCCTCTTAGTCATTTACCTGAATGCCGCCGCGCAAGCGCTGCTGCCCTGGGTGAGCGACGTCCTGGCCCACGCTTTCAACTGGCAGGATCACCTCGAGCATGTGCACAACGGGATGGTACACAGCCACCACGTCGGCGTGGAAATGGCGGCCGATCAAGACGACGATTCTTCCGCTGCACATACCTTTCTCTTCCATAAAGATGCCCTGTCGGCGCATCTGCTGCCGCTGCCGCCCGCTGGGTGGGGCGTCACCCAACCGGTTCCGGCCACGCTATATGCCGACTGGCACTTCCACTACCAGAACGTCGTGGGCGACGTACTCTTTCCGCCACCCGACGTCCTGTAAGTGTTCCAGCCTACCTGATTTCCTTTGTACCTGCTTGATGACGTCGTTTTGGCTGTCGCTTGTACCTGTACGCTATAATGCGGGACTGGCGTAGCGATCAGACGACTTGAAGTCGTCAGGCTGCAGGTATTTCTGGCCGGAAAATCCCAAGTCGTCCGGTCAGTGAAGAGGAAATAATTTCCCATCCAAACATTTTTTGCACATCCAGGATGTCAATGCGCACTATGCGCAGGGCTATTCTTATAGGTGTATTCACCTGCGGGAAAGGTCGAACGGAAGTTCGTGCTACTGCATTTTTACCATCGTCCACAACATGAAAAATTCTATTTTCTCTATATCCAGCCTTTTCCTCTGCGGGTGGTTGCTGGCCGCCGTGTGCCCTGCCCTGGCCCAAAATGGTACTGTCACCGGGAAGATTTTCAACGACCTGACCGGCGAAGCCCTGGTCGGCGGCACCGTTTCCCTGG
>JBKJKS010000049.1:0-3002 GCA_046597295.1 Saprospiraceae bacterium | reverse complement strand
ATGCATACCATCACGCTCGACGGCGTGGCGACATTTACTTTTGAGAAGGACAAACTGAATTTGTTCGTCAGAAGGGGGATCGGGTTTGGAAAGTAGCAAGAGCGGGAACGCGGATGACGCGGATTGCAACGCGGATTGAACGGATTTTAAAATCCGCGTCATCCGCGTTCCCATTCATTTTGCTGATTTGCGTCAAACAGCAAAGGCTTCACATTTGGTTGCGCATTCATCGGATACTTTTGACCAGGATTTTATCTGCCTCCTCGGACCCAATTAAGTATCCAGTATGAAAACAGCATTTCTTGCTCTCGTTTGTTTCTGCTTCTTCATTTCCCCAGCTTTCGGCCAATGGGAAAGGACTGCCGGGCCTGAAAATTATAGGGTTACCCAACTGGCAACAGTAGACAGTTTTCAGGTGGCGGTCACTGGAGAGGCTAAAGTTTTTAATCGCCCGACTGGTTCTCTGGTTTGGGCGCCGGCTTCCGGTATTCCGCCTGCGTCCCAGGTAAATTTTGTCCGTCAAACGACCTCTTCTGCTTTTGTACGAGATCTGACTGCCAATTTTTATCGAACCAAAGACGGTATAAATTGGTCGCCACTAGTTTATACAGGTCCTGGTCTGGCATTGAGCGATTTATTCGCATTCGGGGATACTTTATTCGCGAAAGCCTGGATTATTGGCACCTCTCCCTACCAGTTTAAACTACTGCGCTCCACGGATGATGGCGACAGCTGGATCGATGCGACTCCCTCGACCAGCATGTACGAGCTGCGCAGGATCACTAAAGAAGGCGCCTATTATCGGATTTATGCACGGAATCAACCCGGCTATGGTAATTCACAGGTGCACCAATCGCTAGATGGCCTTACCTGGACGCTCCAGGGACAAAGCCAATATGTACCGGGAGTAGAATTTGCCGGGCGCCAGTTTTACTTTCCCAATCCTTCGACGGGCAGTTTTGAATATTCTGAGAATGGCGGCGCTACCTGGTCTGGCACTCAGTATGTGCTGAAGCCGGAAGGCATCAGTAGTGCGGTTTTTAAAAATGACCAGGCTCTATTCGCCTGTTTCATAGCCAGCTACCGCCGGGTACAGCAGATTTACCGCACCTATGACGGCGTCAACTGGACGGCCCTTTCTAACCTGCCGTCGTTGTACGAACGCCCCTATCTACATGGGAACACGCTCTATGCCATTGGCGACTTTAATCAGTTGTATGCATCGGTCGATAATGGCGACACCTGGCTGCCGGTCGGGAACAGCCTGCCGGCTGACTTTAAACTACTTGGCATGGCCTTCGATATGGGCAAACCATTGGCCTTCGGCATCGACGGCATTTATAGTAGCGATGCAAATGGTACTTTTGGAATGCCGGATCAGGCCGGAATTCCGGCCGAAGCATTTCACATCAGCGACATCGTAGAGCACCAGGGCCAGCTGATTGCCGGTGGCGAAGGGCTGTTTCGCTCCAAAAATCACGGAGATTCCTGGGAAAAGATTAACAATGGTACGGCCCGGCTGCCTTATATCTTCTTTGATGAGTCACTGCTCTTTTCTTCCGGGAGTCAGCTGATGGCAGGTGGAAGTGGACTTTTACACCACTCCTACGATGCAGGAAATACCTGGGAGCCAACGGCCACTACGCCGGTTTGGCGGGATGAACACGGCAGTTTTGCAGTCCTTACTGGACTGGACGATACGCTGTTTGCCTCTAAACTGGATTCCAACCTGTTCAATATCTATAGATCTTACGATGGCGGGAATACCTGGGCAAAGATAACACCCAACAATCTAAGTGGGGGCTGGGGTGTATACTACGCAGGGGGAAAGTTGATTTTGCGCAAAAAAAGTGATTCCGGGTCAATGAAAGTATCCAATGACCACGGAAACACCTGGCAGAATTACTCCAGTGGTGTGTTTACAGGATTCAGGTCCTTTGCGTACACGAATGGACAGTACTACGCCGGTGGCTTTGCTCCAAATCCTGCTGACAAGCGGATACTGCGCTCCAATGATGCCCTGAACTGGCAGCAAATTGTCTTTGACACGCTCCCCGGTCAGTTTACGGCCACTGACCTGCTTGCCGAGGATAGTCTGGTCGTCGTTGCGACCGAATACCAAGGCATTTTCTTATCGTCTGACTGGGGCCTGACCTGGTCAAATATCACCGCCGGGGAACCGGGCATCTATCGTGTCTTTGCCTTGGAAATGGATAGCTTATATCTGTACGCAGGTACCGAACGGGGTATTTGGCGACGGGCGTTAACCAGTTTGACCACTAACACGAAAAATGCAGCCCATGCCCAAGCCCAACCAGTTAAAGTAAGTCCAAACCCAGCCGCTCAATCTATCACTATTGACTTATCATCTCCAACTAGGGATGCAAATCCTTCCACCATCCTGGCGCTGTTTGATGTAAAAGGCCGGAAAATTTTGGAAAGACCTTACCAAAATGGTGATCAGCTGAGCGTTGCTGCTTATTCGCCGGGGGTGTATTTCATCAGCATTACTGCTGGCGCCGTTTCCTGGCGTGGAAAGTTTGTGAAAATATAAAGCGAACACAATCAGTGCTTTTTCACCCTGCGAAAAGTCTTTTCGCCCGCCTTTACTGCCAGGTCCAGGTGATTTTCTTTGGGCGGAATAGGACAACTATAGCCGTCGCTGTAAGCGCAGTAGGGATTATACGCCCTGTTAAAGTCGACCACTAGTATACCATTCCGAATGTCGCCGGTGCGAAAGTCGAGGTAGCGTCCACCCCCATACGTCTGCTCCCCGTTGGTTGCATCCTTAAAAGGCAGGAAGAGGTAGTCCTGGTAAGCAGTATCCCGTAGCAGGCCCATGTTTTGATAGAGGTGCAGGGTGTACGCCTGACCGTTTACTTCCATTTGCAGCGTGCCGTAGGTCCGGTAAAGTTGCTTGACACCGCTGTAAGTGAGCATGTCGAAAGGCTGCGCATCCTGGCGAAGTGTAAAACGTGCCGGAAAACGCCAGGTCGTATCGG
>JBKJKS010000637.1:0-3745 GCA_046597295.1 Saprospiraceae bacterium | reverse complement strand
CTTTGGTGAAATCAAAGGGAACCGGTCCACCGCCATAGTTTACCTGTTTGGCAACTACGGGAATTTCCGGCGCTGCCACTTGCGGTTTTTCAAGTAGTTTGGTGGCTCCCAAAGTGATCAACCCGCCAATGGCTCCGGCGAAAAGAGTGGTCAGAAACTTGTTCATAATTGAGATCGAGGAGGATTTATGTTTGCCTAACTTTGTAAATCAATAAGCAATGAAGATGAACGGTTGGCCCGGTACTTTGCTTTTGGTAAATAGCACTTTAACGAAGTGTTAACCAACTTACATCTATACTTCACGAAATAATTAATTACACGCTTTTTCCAGCGAATAGTTGTTTATTCACCACCATTGTCCATTTCCGTCTGACTAACTGCTTTCCTGCACCGACCAATGACCTGGACGAAGCGTCTTCATGATGATCCCTACGCGCTGGAGGCGCTCTTACAGCCGGAGAACGAAGGCGAGCATCAGCTGTTGACATTTGCGGACTTTCGCTTCGGACTGCTCTGGGGCGAGCCGCGCTTCGGACATCCGGAAGGGAAAGTCGCCTTTCACGTCCGTGAAGTACTGGACAACATCGATTGCATTGGACAGCTGCCGCCGGAAGTGCGCACCCGTCTGCGGTTAGTGGCCTTCACCCACGATACGTTCAAATTTGCGGAAGATCGTACCCGACCACGCGACTGGAGCCAGCACCACGGTTACCTGGCACGCCGGTACATGGAAGCATATACGAGCGACCGGATTGCTTTGGATTTGATGGAGAGGCATGATGATGCCTATTACGCTTGGCTGTATGACCGTCAGGCGCAGTTTCGGGCCGAGAATCCCTCTAAATCGCTGGATGAGCTACTGCAACAAATGGGTTACTGCCTGCAGCAATATTATTTGTTTTTCAAATGCGACACCCAGACCGGCGATAAGACCCAGGCTTCGCTCAAATGGTTCGAACGGACGGTGGCCGGTCTGGAAATCGTGCCGGTCAGAGAAGCCTGGTGAGTGACCCGCTGCAGAACATCCAGTTGGCGCCGAACAGCAAACCGCTGGCACTTGGAAGAAGACTTAGTTAATCAGGGTATAGTGGATGCCCAGGGCGATTTGTAGAAATGGGTCCCTGGTGCCCAGGCGGTACTTGGAATAGAATTGAAAGTCGGTAAAGCCCGCGGAGAAATTGAAATTGCAGCGTACTTCCGGCAGTATAAAAAAGCGCCCCCACCGCACCGTAGCGCCCAGGCGGGGGACAACGCCCAATTCGCCCCGGCTGCCCCCATTGACGCTCTCTACCGGATAGGCGCCGTAGGGGGTGTATTCGCGGACCACCCTGCGCCCCCGAAAATAACAGACGCCTCCGCCCACATAAACACCCCAACTGCTTTTTTTAAGGAAGTGATAGCCGCCGCCAATGGTCATACCGGCAAATTTCCATTCGTCATTCAGGGTGACGAAAGTCAGATCGGATTGCGTCGGCGTGGTCGGATAATAGTAGATGAAAGTGGTTTTTTTTAGTTTAAAATTTACGTAAAACGGGGTTACATCCACAAAGGCCCGCTTCAGATGCCGGCGGACGCTCCATTCATATCCCACGGCCGGCTGTGCAAATTCGCCGAAACTGCCCTGCGGCAGGTTGTAGGTCACCGCCGGGCCGAGGCTGAGCTGGGCCGTGGCGGCGCAGTGGACCAGTACGGTGAAGATGACTACGCCATAGCAGTGTTTCATCAAAGCGGAGGTTATTTCAATTCGTAAGCCACCACCTTATTTTTGAAAAAAGTGGGCACGTAGACAATCCGCTTCCGGGCATCGTAACCGATGTCGGCCGTATTCGACTTCTCGGAGCGGGTATCAAGCAACTGCTGGACGGTCCCGTCGCTCTTGACGTAGTAGATCACACCCGACCAACACGATACGATAAATTCGTTGGGCCGAACCTGTTCGATGCCGTCCGTACTGCCTTCCATGCCCTGGGCGATGGTAATTTGTTTTTTATTGGCGCCGACCTTCAGCAACTTGCCGCTGTCCAGCACGTACAGCGCATTACCTACTGCCAGCAAGCCATTAGGCCCTTGCAGGTTGTCGAGGTAAGTCGTCAGCTGCCCTTTGGCCAGGCGGTGTACTTTTTTAGTATCCGAATCGGACACGTAGAGCACCCCGGCCGGGGTAATGGTAACATCGTTAAGAAACTTGGCGCCGGGCACTTTGACGCGCTGGGTGATCTTGCCGTTACGCTTGTCAATGGCTACGAGTTCATCCAGATCACTGACCCACAGGGTATTCTTGTACAGGGCCATGCCCTTGGGAGCATTCAGGCCGCTTATCCAGGCCGCATTAATGATTTTGCCATCCAGTCCGACGGTGGCGATGGAACCTTTGCCATCCTTCGCGGAAGGACCGCCCTCGATGTTGGATACGTACAGCAGTTGCCATTTGGCATCGAACAGTACGCTCTCGCAGGTGGTGAGCAGGGAGTCGGTCTGCCAGCGTTTCTGAAGGGTAGGTTGCTGGGCGGACAGGAGGGTGGCACAGAGCAAGGCCAGGCCGAAAATGGGCAGGTAATAATTGATCTTCATGGTAAAAGCGTTTTATGTTGAACGTAATGAACTTGTTAATAATCAGGCGCTTGTGATTTTCAACCCACGAATTTATTCGTGGGCTATGCGTCAAAAACGGCCAGTTCCAACCGATTTATCGGTTTTTTGGCTTGACTTGCCCTAAACCGATAAATCGGTTGGGCGAAAGGTTAAGTATAGATTTACCCACGAATAAATTCGTGGGTTGATTTCACAACATCTTGATTGTCAATGCGCAACAAGTATTTTACAGGTGAAACGCAAAAAAAATTTTGTAATATGATCCTTCTAGAAAATCTCTATATCCGACCGATTTTTTCTTAGAAGTTGGTGAAGGGAAAATCTATTTGAGGCGATTTTTTGGCATTTTTCAACGATTTACATATTACGTTTATTTTCTTGCGTTTCACCTGAGTATTTTATCAATTGCAATAATTCATAATTCATAATTCATAATTCATAATTCTTCATTCTTCATTCCCTTTTGTTGTGAGCAAAAAGCGATTTTCAGAGGGTTTGGACGACCTGTTCAAAGATATTCCGGCGGAGCAGAACGCCGGCAGTGACGTCAGTTCGCCCCTGCCGGAACGCAAAGGTGCGCCGAAGAACTTTATGTTCGGGCTGGATGCGCTGTTGCAGGAAGCCCTGGAAGAAAGCCTGGAGAAATACGAAGCCAACCAGCCCGACTCCACGACGGCCAGCGGCCGGACGAAATCAACGCCGCCCGACGCATTTTCCAGCCGCCGCTTGTCGGGTCTGGATTCGTTGATCCGCCAGACCATCGACGTGCAGGAGATCAGTGCCGACGAGGCCACCGGCAAGCGCCGCCTTACGGTAGCGGTGGACAAGACGAAGGTGGATAAACTGAAGACCATCGCCCGACTCGAAAACGCCTACCTCAAAGACCTGCTCGTCACGCTCATCGACGGCTACATCAGCGAATACACCCAGCGCAAGGGGATCAACCTTTAATCAGTCAGGAATTATGGGCTATGCTTGGTTACACTCCTGACTCCTAATTCCTAATCCTAATTCCTGACTCCTGACTCCTAACTCCTTTGCAGGACTTCCGCCTTTTCTACAACCAGAGTATCCATCCCGAGCTGCAGCACCTGGAGTACCGGCGGCGGCGGCTGGTACGGCTGCTGATGCTGAGTGTGCTGCTGGTGGTAGG
>JBKJKS010000204.1:0-4472 GCA_046597295.1 Saprospiraceae bacterium | reverse complement strand
TTCCAGTGCGAACGATTCGGTCACCGGATTGGGATACAGCACCACCCGCACGGCATTGGACAGGTCACCCGTGCCCGAGGTACAGGTGATGCTCAGAAAGTAGTAGGTGCTGGCCGTGTCCGAGGTCTGGCCCAGGTTGGTGTACTTCATGCGGACGATGGCCGTGCCCGGCTGGGGCACCGCGCTGGTATCGATCAGGTCCACGATCATGTTACCAACCTCACCGGCCTCCAAAGTGAAGTTCTTACTGTTCACAGTCGGCAGGTAGCAATTGTTGGGGTCGCAAACCTGAATAATACAGCCGGGCGAAAGGCTGAGGATAAAGCGCGTCCAGTTGAGGGTGATCGGGCCACCCGCTTCATTGGTCACGGTGCTGGGCGCCGACGCAAAAATCTCCGGCAGCTCAACCGATTCGGTCAGGGTATCTGCAGAAAGCGTGAAGGTAGATTGGGCGTTGGCGGAAATGCCGATGGCGAACACGAAAAGCAGGGTAAAAAAAAGATGTTTCATAAGCGAAATGTCCTAGATTAGCAGGTGTTAAAATTTTAAACAAAGGTAAACGCTCGCTCCCGGAATGCCGTTCTAATTTTGGCAGCCCAAGTCTGTATATCGGGTGCGGGACAGTTTTAGCAAAAATACATGAACCACAGCGGGGTAATTTTTCTGATGTTGACCCTGGCGATTGGTCGCCTCCCGGCCCAACTGCCGGCGGGCAGCGTGGCGCCCGATTTTACGGTCACCGACGTGTCCGGCCAATCGTGGCAGCTGTACGAACTGCTGGCGCAGGACAAAATCGTCGTGCTGGAAATCGGCGCCACCTGGTGCAGTCCCTGCTGGGCCTATCACAACGGCGGCGCCCTGCAGGCATTCTACGCGGCCCATGGTCCGGCCGGCGACGGGCGGGCGCAGGTGCTGTTCATCGAAAGCGATCCCAACACCAGCGAGGCATGTCTGTACGGAGCAGCGGGTTGTAACGGCGTTTCCCTGGGCAATTGGGTGGATGGTACGCCCTTCCCGGTCATCAACGACGATGCCATCGCCGAGGCTTTCCAGCTGACCTACTACCCATCGCTGTTCGTCATCTGTCCCAACCGCAAGGCCTATGAAGTGGGGCAGTTCAGTGCCGGCCAGCTGTGGGAAAAGGCCAACCAGTGCCCCGTTGCAGCGGGCAGTAACAATGCCGGCATCTTTGATTTTTTCAGTGGCTCCGATCTGCACGAAATATGCGATAACCTGCAACTGGCCCCAACCTTCCAGCTCACCAATCTGGGTTCCACTGCCCTGACCTCGGCCCTGGTCCAGCTGCGCTGGAATAATACGCCCTTACAGAACCTGCAGTGGACGGGCAATCTTTCGCTCTATGGCGAAGCGCCGATCAGTTTTGATACGTTTGCCCTCAGTGGTACCGGCATGCTCGAAACCCGGGTGGTACAGGTCAATTATCTGGCGAATGACGACGATCCGACCAACAACATCCAGCTCAACCACTTTGTACAGGCCGTTAATTTCAACAGCCCGAAGGTTATCCTGAAAATCAGGACCGATAACTTCGGAGCGGAAACCTACTGGGAGCTGCGCGACGATAACGGATATGTGCTGGATCATGGCGGCAATGAGGCGGTCGGGCCCAACGGCGGCGGCAAATACTTTGGCATTACCGGCGGTCCCGGCGCCTATGGGAACCTGGCCTTTATCAAGGATACGCTCGATCTGCCGGCCGGCGGCTGCTATTCGATCCATTTCGTGGATGCCTATGGCGATGGCATGTGCTGTGGTTTTGGCAGCGGCTTCTACCGCCTGTACAACCTGGATGAGCCCAATGTGCCGGTTCTGTCGGGGGGCGAGTTTGCAGCCTACGACCACCGGGGCTTTGGCGCACAAGGGGCTACCGGCGTCGCCGAGGCCGCTGCCGCATTGCTCGACTGGCAGTTGTTTCCCAATCCCGTAGCGGAGGAGTTGCAGCTGCATTTTCAATTACCGCTGCCCATGTCGGTAACCAGCACTATTGTCGATGCACAGGGAAAAATGGTGTTCCGCCAGACAACGCAATGGGCAGCCGGCGCACAGGACCAGACGATCGAAGTGGCGGATTGGTTACCGGGACTGTATTTTCTGCATTGGCAGGCCGATGGTCACGTGCTCACGCGGTCGTTCCTGGTCGCGCGATAGAATTATTGACCACGACGGCACGACGAAACACGACGAATAAAATTTTTGAAATTGCGTCGTGTTTCGTCGTGCCGTCGTGGTCTGAATACTCCTACACAGAAATTTTGGGCATTAAAAAAAGCGGCAACCAGTGTTTCCACCCGCTACCGCCCTGATATTTTGAAGCCGGTTTTTCGGCTGAAAAGATTTACTACTTACCGCCGCGCAATGCACGCGGGATTTCGATAGAGGCCACCGGTACGGCAGCGGTATTGGTAATTTCCACACCCTCGGCCACGGAAATATCGCGCACCCGGATCGTGGACCCCAGTTCCATTTTGGATATATCGGCCGACATTTCGTCCACTACCTTTTCGGGCGTGGTAAGAATGTTCACCGAACGCATGCGGGGGATGAATTTACCACCCTCCTTCACGCCGGGCGCCGTGCCGATAAAGCGGAGCGGTACCGTTGCTTTGAATTTGACCCCCGGCACCAATTGCAGGAAATCCAGGTGTATGACTTGATCCGTCACCGGATGGAACTGAATATCTTTGACAATGCAATGAAAAAGAACGTCATCCAGGGTCACATCGGCCATTTTGAATTTAGGCGTGTACACCAGGGCACGGGCTATCGTAGTGTCCAGCGTGAAGTGCATCGCCTCGCCACCACCACTTTTGTACATGACGGCTGGAATTTGGCCGTCCCGACGGGTCTTTCTGGCTTGTTCTTTTCCAGAAAGTTCTTTCCGGGTTCCCTGTATAGCAACGATTTCCATTGTTTTTGCTCTAAATTTTAAATTATTTCCAAAAGCGCCCGCAAAGGTAAGCACCCGTGCCCGTAAATTCCAAAGGCCGGTTGAAAAAATTGGCAGCTATTTATTTATCGTCACCGTACGGGTGGCTTCGGCGCGTTCGGGAATATCTGCCTCGGCGCCCTCCAGGCGCAATACGCCCCGCGGACACACGGCGGCGCAAATGCCGCAGCCGACGCAGGAGGCCCGCACCACATCCTGACCGCGCTGGGCATAGTGCCGCACGTCGATGCCCATTTCGCAGTAGGTGGAACAGTTACCGCAGCTGATACACTGGCCGCCATTGGTGGTGATCCGGAACTTGGAAGCCTTTTTTTGCCAGAATCCCAGCCACGCCGCCATGGGACAACCGAACCGGCACCAGACCCGGCTGCCCATCAGGGGATAAAAGCCCACCCCGATCACCCCGGAAAACACGGAGCCGACGGCAAAGGAATACGTTTTGTAAAAACCTTCGGAAAAATTGCCCAGCATCCCCCGCCCGGTCGCCACATTGATCCAGAGCAGGGCCGTCATGAGTATGGCAAAAGCCAGCACGGCGTAAATCAACCAGCGTTCGATTTTCCAGGCACCCAGGCTTTTATCCGACAAATGCCGGAAGGGATCGCCGGCCGTTTCCGCCAGTCCGCCGCAGCCGCAGACCCAGGAACAGTACCAGCGCTTGCCAAAAAAGTAGGTCAGGATAGGCGTACCGATGAAGAACATGGCCAGCCCGAAGAAGAAATAAAACATGCCCAGACCGGATGGCGCGTAGTTCGCATAGGCCATCGGCGTACCCTGGTAGTAGGAAAGCGGCCAGAAATAGGTGAAGTAAATTTCCGGTTGCTGCAGGCGCAGCAACAGACCCGGCAGCAGGAATGCAAAACCCAGCTGGAAGAACATCACCGAAATGGAACGGATCCGCTGGTAGGGATTGTGGCGGTATTTATGGATAAATTTCCAGCCCATGAGCAGCACCGCCACGGTGTAAAAGGTACCGTATACGAACCATTGATCGGCCGCCCGGCCCCGCAGGGCATAACTCAGGGGGTCGAACAGCGCCGCCAGGCCGACGTTGGCCACCCCGCTCGCCCGTACGCCCAGGAACTCGGGCCACCAGTACAGGCAGATGTAAAAGCCCGTGATGATGATGCCGAACAGCCAGCCCCAAATGCCCCGTGCCGTGAGGCTGCGCAGCCAGACGCCGTTGTTTTTGATCCCCTCCGGACGACGTTGGTACTCGGCGTGGATAAAGACACCCGTCCCCACGGTCAGCAGCGCCATCGCCGCCAGGAAAGTCGGCAGGGGCGCCAGGGCGCGACCGGACGCCCAGGTGATGAGCAGCAGCAAAGCGCCCAGGCCGGCGATGGCCAGGGCAAGTTTCTGCCGTCCGGTGGTGAACATCGGGCTGGGGGTGGCGATGGAAAGGCTTGGGTTGTCCATGGTGGGAAATTTGGAAATCAGTTTGAAAAAGGGGTTTAGAAGGGTTCAGAAGGTTTAGAGGGGTTTAGAAAGGGTTTAGAGGGGT
>JBKJKS010000462.1:0-15718 GCA_046597295.1 Saprospiraceae bacterium | reverse complement strand
CTCGATCTGGGGGAAGTCTTTTCCGGTCGTGCCGATGTACCCAAGTACATGGCTTTCCGGGAAAGTATGCGCAAGATCCGTTCGCAAATTATCGTTTCGGGACATCATGTTTTCCTGTTGGTGAGCGCCAAATCCGGCGAAGGCAAAACCTTCACCCTGCATGGGTTGGCCTATTCGCTGGCCGCCAACAACAAGCGGGTACTCATGCTCGATACCAATTTTAAAACGCCGCTGCCCGAAGCCTATACCGACCAGGCCACCCCGAACCGGGCGCTGATCAACCAGGCGATCCATGATAATGGCCTGGGGGACATTTTTCAGGAAAAAACCAAAGCCGACGGTGATCCCGAAACGCACCACGTAGACATCATCGGCAATACGGGCTTGCAAAAGTCGCCCGCCGAACTGCTGAATCCGGAGCAGTTCCGGCAGTTCCTGGCCGACCTGCGGCGCCACTATGACTTCATTCTGCTCGAATCCGCCGCGCTCAACGACTATTCCGATGCGCACGAGCTGTCCCCGTTCGTCGATCAGGTCATCGCCGTATTCAATGCCCGTTCGGTGATTGGGGCCGCCGACAAACAAGCACTCGATTACCTGCGGTCGCTCAACGGGCATTTTGCCGGCGCTGTACTGACCGAAGTTGATCCACGGAATATTCACTGATTTTCGCCCGCCCAAAGGGTCTTTGCAAAAGTTGTACGACCGGTTTTTTTCCGCCCTGCTTCGCCCGACTGTCGCAGCCCTCTTCGCGGCGCTTCTGCTCATTGTCCTAACCATGAAACTTATATGGAAAATTTAGACAGCATAAACCCCTCCAAGGTCCAGGAAAACGGCGCTCCGCGCAAGATGAAACAATGGAAAAAAATTCCGGGGGAGAACTCCTGGACGATGTTCAAAGTGATGGCCGAATTCGTGGATGGCTTTGAAGTGCTGAACAATATCGGCCCCTGTATTTCCATCTTCGGTTCCGCCCGGACCAAGCCCGGTACCCACTACTACGAGCTGGCCGTCAAAATCGCCAGCAAACTCACCGAAGAAGGCTTTGGCGTCATTACCGGCGGTGGTCCCGGCATCATGGAAGCGGGCAACAAAGGGGCCTGGATGAAAAGCGGCACCTCGGTCGGTCTGAATATTGACCTGCCTTTTGAACAGCACCACAATCCATTCATTGCCCCGGCCCGGAACCTGAAGCACCGCTATTTCTTTGTGCGCAAGGTCATGTTTGTCAAATATGCGCAGGGTTTTGTGGTCATGCCCGGTGGCTTCGGCACCCTGGATGAACTGTTTGAAGTGCTTACCCTGGTGCAGACCAAGAAGATCACCTCCGTGCCCATCGTGCTCATCGGTAAGGAGTTTTGGGAGGGTCTGCGCAACTGGATCGTGGAAGTGATGCTCGAACGCCACCATAACATCAATGCCGAAGACCTCAACCTCTTTCTGATCACCGATGATCCGGACGAGGTAGCGCCGTATATCAACCGGTTTTACGAGGAGCGCGTGGAAGAGCTGACGCCTAATTTCGAGTTGTAAAGCGAGCATACGGACTTTTTCAGGCTCCGCAACGGGCACACCGGTCGCCTTTTTACGGTGATCCGAACCAGTGGTTTTTCCGGAAATAAAAAAATTGGTGGCCGGGGCTGCAAAAAATACCGCGGCTTTTTTTATACTTTTGCAATCGGTTTTGCGCTGCAAAGGCGGAGCAAAACGGACTTAATCGGGATTTACACACATAAAAGTTTGGTCAATTAGACACATGGAAAAGAAGAGATTGCTTCTCATCACCCAGGAAATGGAACCCTATACGGAAGGCACGGACATTTCAGCATTGGTGGCAAAACTGCCCAAGTTTTTTCAGGACAATGGTTACGAGTTACGAATTCTGATGCCACGTTATGGCGTAGTGAACGAACGCCGTCACCGCCTGCATGAAGTGGTTCGGTTGTCTGGCATGAATATCATCGTCGACGACGACGACTACCCGCTGATCATCAAAGTTGCTTCTCTTCCCAACTCCCGGTTACAGGTCTATTTTCTGGACAACGAAGATTTCTTTAAACGCAAACAGGTCTTCGAAGAGGCCGACGGTACGCCGTTCGAGGATAATGCCGACCGCGCCGCCTTCTTCTGCAAAGGTGCTATCGAAACGGTAAAAAAGTTTGGCTGGGCGCCGGATATCGTCCTCTGTTGCGGCTGGATGACCAGCCTGATTCCGTTTTATCTGCGTACGGCCTACAAAACGGAGCCCATCTTTATTAATTCCCAGCTGGTGTACAGCGTTTTTCCTACGCCACATGAGCGCATTGGCAGCGAACGTTTTTTCCAGAAAGCGGCCATCAATAACTTGTCGCCCAAAGACCTCGATCCTTACCGGGACGGTGATGGTCTGTCGATGCACAAGGGCGCTATTGATTTTTCCGATGGCGTGATCATTGGCAGCGAAATGGTCGATACCAGCGTTGATTACCTGTCGGTCGCCCAGGATAAGCCGGTGCTGGCCTGGAACGGCGAGGAAACGATGCTGGCTGACCATTTGGAGTTTTTCCGCACGTTGACGGAAGCCGAAGTATCGCAATAGGTACTTCTGCCCGGCGTTCTCAATCATTTTTATAGCGGGCGGCCCATGGCCACCCGCTATAAATTTATTAGCCGGAAAACTGCTTTCCCATACTACACAAAACACTGACACTACACGACCATACTATGAAGTACAAATTGCTGCCAATGGCCGCATCACTGGTCATCGCCTTCGTCGCGCTGCTGTGGACCGCTTGTAATAAACCGACGCTATTCGGTTCCGAATTGCTGGACGATCCGTCCGCTGACTATGTTTTTACCGATACCTTAGCGGTACGGTACACCATACAGCGGGAGGATAGCGTGATCACCTCCTCCACCGCCAGCCATTACCTGTGTGGCGAACTGAACGATCCTGTTTTTGGCAAATCACGGGCAGAACTGTACACCCTGCTCCGGCTCGCCAATCTGGATCCCGGATTTGATTCGACGACAATGACGGTGGACTCCATCGTGATGTATATGCGCTACAGCAGCCTCGGCGTATACGGCGATACCCTGCAGCCGCAAACCCTGCGCGTATTCCGCCTGACCAGCCCTATTCAGTACAATAAAAACTACTATTCCGACGACAGCTTGTCCGTGGGAGCCGAAATAGGGCGGGTGGATAATTTTTTGCCGCGCCCGCGGACTGCCGACAGCCTTTTCGTGGCCACTTCCACCGCTCCTTATCTGCGGATAAAACTGGATAACAGCTTCGGCCGCGAACTGCTGCATATGGATAGCACACAGACCGCTTCGGATACCGCCTTCTGGCGATTGCTGCAGGGATTGAAAGTCGTATCCTCCGCTCCGGGCGCCACGCCGGGGGCTATGCTCGCCTTCAACCTGGAAGACGTGAATTACAGCCGGGTGCGCCTGTACTATACCAAAGCCCAGGACACCGTACCCAAAATATACGACTACTTTTTTGCCGGCGTGAAAAAGTTCGCCCACTACACCCATGACTATGCCGGTACCCCGGCCGGACAAAAGATCGGTCAGGAAAGTGACGATCTGCTGTACGTGCAGGGTATGCAGGGCCTTCGTCTGCAGCTGGAATTCCCTACTGCCAATGCCTTGAACGATCTCATTGTCAACAAAGCGGAGCTGGAATTGACGGTAGCTACCCTGCCGGGTGATCTGCCTTCGCTATATCCGGCTGAACAGCTGGTACTAACCCAGGTCCAGGGCGATTCCACCTCTGTATTTACCAGTGATGTTCTATATTCGCTCGGTGCTTCCTTCAGTGAAGGCTTTACCAGATTTGGGGGCTATCCCGAATCCGTCCTGGAAAATGGTTTACAGATCACCCGCTATCGCTTGTCCCTCTCCGATGTATTTCAGCAAATAGTGGATGATGATAATTCGTCGGATTTGAAAAAGCGTACGTTGTACCTGAGCGTATACCCGCAGAATCGATCCGCCCAGCGGGCGATCCTGTACGGCCCGAAAAGCGCTGTTTTTCCGGCGAAACTGAATTTGAAGTACACCAAACTGCAATAAGTCTGCTTTGTAAAGTTCTGATTTCATCTTTTAAGGCAATCCTTTCTATACGCCAGAAGCCGGCATTTAAAAACCCAACCGCAGAAAAATGTGTGGAATAATCGCCTACATCGGCTCTAAAAAAGCCTACCCGATCCTCATCAAGGGCCTCCAGCGCCTGGAATATCGCGGATATGACAGTGCCGGAATCGCCTTGCAAAATGGTCAGCTCCATGTGTATAAAAAGAAAGGTAAAGTAGCTGATCTGGTGGAGTTTACCCGTGACAAGGACATTAGCGGCCATATTGGCATGGGGCATACCCGTTGGGCCACCCACGGCAAACCCGATGATACCAACGCGCACCCCCATATCAGTGGTAATGGTCGTCTGGTGCTGATTCACAATGGCATTATTGAAAACTACGTCCTGCTGAAAGGCGCCCTGCAGAAACTGGGGCATACTTTCAGCAGCGAGACCGATACGGAGGTACTGGTCCACCTGATCGAAGAGGTACAGCAGCGGGAGAACCTGCCCATCGAAGAGGCCGTTCGGCAGGCCCTTACCCAGGTCCGTGGCGCCTATGCCATCGTGGTGATGGATCAGTTGGATCCCAAAAAACTGGTGGCAGCCCGGCGGTCCAGCCCGCTGGTGATCGGCATTGGCAAAAATGAGTTCCTGATCGCTTCCGATGCGACGCCCATTGTGGAACATACGAAGAACGTGGTCTATCTCAACGATGAGGAAGTTGCTACGGTGACTTTAGAGGATGAATTGGTGGTAAAAACCCTGCATAACGAAGTGACCACCCCCACGATTCATCAGATCGAGCTGGAGATCGAGCAGCTGGAAAAGGGCGGGTATGACTATTTTATGCTCAAGGAAATTTTTGAGCAGCCGACCAGCATCGCCGAGTGCATGCGGGGCCGCATGAATGCCGAAGAGGGATGGTTACGCCTGGGCGGTATGGACGAACACCTGAAACGTATTGTCAATGCGCAGCGCATGATCATCCTGGGTTGCGGTACTTCCTGGCACGCCGGTATGATCGCCGAATATCTGTTCGAGGATCTGGCACGGCTACCGGTAGAAGTGGAATACGCTTCCGAATTCCGCTACCGCAATCCGGTCGTGAACTCTAATGACGTGGTACTCGCCATCTCCCAGTCCGGTGAAACGGCGGATACCTTTGCGGCCCTGGAATTGGCCAAGGAACGTGGCGCGCTCACCTACGGTATAGTGAACGTAGTGGGCTCTTCAATTGCCCGGCTTACCCACAGCGGGTCTTATATCCACGTGGGTCCGGAAATCGGTGTCGCCTCCACCAAGGCATTCACGGGCCAGGTGACCATGCTGACCATGATGGCCATGATCACCGGCTACGAACGCGGATTTCTACCGAAGTCCCGGTATCGGCACCTGGTAGAGGAGTTGGCCCTCATTCCGGAAAAGGCCGAACGTTTGCTACAAAACTGCCATGAGCAGGTGAAATACATCGCCGGCGAGTTCAAAGACGCCACCAACGCCCTCTATTTGGGACGGGGCTATAATTTTCCGGTCGCCCTGGAGG
This sequence comes from Saprospiraceae bacterium, assembly GCA_046597295.1. GTDB lineage: Bacteria > Bacteroidota > Bacteroidia > Chitinophagales > Saprospiraceae > M3007. Next base: position 10,109 of record JBKJKS010000462.1, on the reverse strand, counting down.
GCGCCTTGAAGCTCAAGGAAATTTCCTACCTGCACGCCGAAGGGTATCCGGCAGCGGAGATGAAACACGGCCCGATCGCTTTGATCGATGAAAATATGCCGGTGTTCGTCATTGCTACTAACCGGAGCGCCTACGAGAAAATCGTCTCCAATATTCAGGAGGTAAAAGCGCGCAAAGGCGTGGTGGTGGCCGTCGTGACCGAAGGCGATGAAACCATCAAGCAACTGGCCGATTATACGATTGAAATACCCGAAACGGAAGAACCTTTCACCCCCCTGCTCTCGGTCATTCCACTCCAGCTGCTGGCTTACCACATCGCCGTACTACGTAATTGCAACGTTGACCAACCCAGAAATCTGGCTAAATCCGTAACCGTCGAGTAATTTTTCTGTTCCCCTCAAACGTAATAGAGCGGCCTTTTCGGAGTTATGTACATCAACCTACATTTACCCGGCCAGCGTTGCTCCTCCCTGTTCTCCACCAGAGCAAACATCCGTAAATTAAGTGCAAGCATATGAATCGAATAGATATTGAATATAATACCGAAAAGTCCGACCTGTTGTATCCGGAATACGGCCGCACCCTCCACGAAATGCTGCAGTACGCAACGACCATCGAAGAGCCGCGCAAGCAGCAGAAGACGGTGGAAGCCATTATTGGCCTGATGCAGCAGCTGGGGCCCGGCGGCAATCGCAACATGGATGACTACCGGGAACGGCTGTGGAACCATGCCTTTGCCATCGCCGATTATAAACTGGAGGGCGTGACCCCGCCACCCGGCATTACCATTCGCCGCGACGAAGGGCAACCCGCCGCCATCACCATCGAATATCCGGCGACCGCCCTGCGTTTCCGGCACTACGGCAATGGCATCCAGGCATTGATGCAAAAAGCCATCGCCATGCCGGAAGGGACGAAAAAAGAGGGTTTCGTGGAAGTCATCGCGTCCTACATGAAACTGGCCTATAAGACCTGGAACAAGGAGCACTACGTCAGCGACGACATTGTGAAGGAAGACCTGGAAATCCTGTCCGACGGTCAGCTCGCCTTACATGAAGGCCACGACTCGCTGGATAAACTCGCGGCGGGCGCCGGGCGCCATGAAAAAGACCGCTCGTCGCTGCGGCAAAATCAGCGTAGCCAGGGCCAGCAGCAAGGCAGTCGCAGCGGCAATAATCGCAATCGTAAGCAACGCCCTAACAATTATGGCAGCAGCGGCAACACCGGCAATGTCGGTGGCAATTACAAAAAGCGAAAAAAGTAGCCGGGGCCTGATCGTAAAAGCAACAGCCCCGAGGCGCGACATGCGCCTCGGGGCTGTTGTATTCAGCATACAGTTAGAATTCTCCGAAGGTACTGACACACCGCTGCCGGATTGCATTATTTTAGTCCCCTCTGCCGGTAACTAATCCGGGCCATCCGGGCAGCTAATCGCTACTCTTCGTACTTTTGATTTTCATTGGCCGAAATTCAGATATTCCCTTATGCTTCGCTTTGTGTTTTTAGTCCCTACCCTCTTTTTTGCCATTTCCATATTCCTGCTTGCCTGTCAGGGTGATCCAAATGTGTCGGACACCGGCGCCCAGAACCAGAGCCGGATGGATTCCATACAGCCGGAGGAAATACCTGCCGGAGATACTACTACCTACAGCGTGACGGATGGAATTGTACTGTGGTCGGGCCAACCCGCCGTCGGCAGTCCGCGCACCGGTACCATCCGCGTACTGAGTGGCGCGCTGCTGGTCTACCAGGGCCGCCTTTTGAGCGGCAACGTGACCATCGATATGCATTCCATTGCAGTCACCGATCTGGCCGATGGTGGGGAACGGCGCGATCTGGAGGGACATCTGAAGCACGCCGACTTTTTCGAGGTAGCCCGGTATCCAACCGGCGAATTCATCTTCAAAGAGGTGCTGCCCAGCAGTCTGCCGGATTTTAACTGGGTAGTGAGTGGCGACCTGACCTTAAAAGGCAAAACGAACCCGGTGAATATTCCGGTAAAAATGACCATCACCGGCGACGAACTCGTGGCCCAATCGCCTTCCTTCCCCATTCAACGCACCCAATGGGGCATCAATTTTCATTCCGGCGCGCTGGGCACGACTAAGGATAAGTTGATCCAGGATGTAATTGTCCTATCGTTGAAACTCAGAGGAAAAAAAGCATCCTGAACAGGACTAGTGAGGCGCTAATTCCGGGGGCTTCATCTTCCATCGCCGGTGGCTCCACAGCCAGCTGTCCGGCTGCGCCCGGATATGAACTTCCAACAGCGCCGTGTAGGCACGGGTGACGTCGCCTTCGGTGGCCAGCGCCGGTTGCACCCAAATATCCTTGTACTCCACTTCGTAAAAACCCCGCCGTAATCTTCGCACGTGAAAGTGTAGCACGGGATATCCGAATTTACGGGCCAACACGTCAGCGCCCGGTAAGCTGGCGGTTTGCTGACCGAGGAACTCGACCCAATGGGCATTTTTACGGCTGGACGGCGATTGGTCGGCGACCAGAATATACACCGTTGGTACGCTGCGCTGGCGCCGCATAGCCCCAAAAAGCGCCTCCATACTGACCATCTTCATACCGGCCCGGGCACGGTTCCGATTAATGAAATTATCGATCAGCTTGTTCGTCAGCGGTTTGTAGGCCGTCGTGGTCATACCGTGCATGGACATGGGAATGGTAAAGCCGGCCCATTCCCAGTTGTTAAAGTGCGCACCCGTGAGGATAATGGATTGGCCGGCGTCCAGATACTGATTCACGCGTTCGGGATTCCGGACCGGACAACGCCGCTCTATTTCCGTCAGACGCATCGTATTGGATTTGATGGTTTCCAGCGTTACATCAGTCAGGTTGCGATAAAAGCTGCGCAGGATCGCGGTGGTCTCCAGGGCTGTTTTTTCAGGAAAGGATCGCTGCAGACTCTCCAGTGCCACCTTTTTGCGATAGCCAAGGACGCGATGGAGCAGAAACGCCATACCATCGGACAAAATGTACAACAGGCGAAAAGGAATAAAACGAAAAAGCGCGCTGACCAGGCGGAGCGCTGCATAACCGAACCATTGCATGGGGCAAAGGTAAAAAGTTGGCGGAATGGGTCCTCCCGGAGATCACATCTTGTGCAGCAACAGCTGACCAATTTCCTCGTCGGCATACAGTTTCAACAGGCTGGGGCGCTTGGATCGGGTGAGTTCCTGGGCGAAAGAGAGCCGCAGGTCGTTGGGCAGCCAGTCGAGCAGCAGGAAGCGCTTCAGGTTCGCCATTTCGACCGATGTTGGTTCCGCCGGCCGCAGCAGCAAGTAATTGGTCAGACGGGTAATGATGACCGCCAGAATATCCAGGCGTTTGGTCGATCCATCGTGGATGGTACGCTCCAGTTGATGGGCTACGGCCGGAAATGTTTCCGTACCCAACATATCTTGTGGCGAAGGCAGGCGATCCAGGTGGAGGTGGATGAAATTGACAAAAGCCTGGGTAGTCGCTTCATCCAGCGAAGCATCGGCCAGCAGTTTGACCAGCCCCAGATGGGTTTGCAGATTTTCAAGGGGCTGAATGGCCTGAAAAAACTGCACCAACGAGCGGGGGGTCGTCCGCCGGCCATTGATCAATTCCGGATAGGTGAGCACAAAATTCAACCCGCGTTCATCCACCCCGTTTTTTTCGGCCCATCGGGCCCAGGCCTGCACGTCGAACTCCAACGTGACGTGGAGCATGCGGGTCAGCATGGCGTCGTCCAGTGCCGTCACCGAGTAATCCCCGTTATCCGGGTTAGCGGTCAGTACGATCAGCCATTGGGCCGGTAAAGACCAGGATACCAGCGCATAATTTTGCAGGAGTTGCATAATACCGCGCAGGATCCGATCATCCGCCCGGTTCACATCGTCGAGGAGCAGTATGCCGGGGCCCGCGTTCTGGGGCACCCATTCGGGCGCTACGAAGCGGGTCACTTCTCCTTTGACATGGTCCATCGCTATTTTGGGCATGCCAACCAGATCGCCCATTTCCTCAAACTGCGCCGGCGCGATGTACACAAAATCACAGCCCCGCGCCTGCGCCAGGTCGCGCACCAGTTCCGTCTTGCCAATGCCATGCAGGCCCCAGATACAGATGGGGGTCGGCCGCTCGCCCGGCAGACCGGCCGGTAACATCGAGTCCAGCGCGTGCTGCAGCAACGTAGTCACGGAATCGGCATTTACTTTTGCACCGTAGGTCAAAACTGGAGTTTTTTATAGCTGGCTATGGACAGGAAACAGGAAGCCGAAACAACCTTTCCATAGAAAAGATGTGCCGATAAAGCCAGAAATGACGCGGAGCTGATTTTGCTCAGTTTTGTTTTGGCAGCAGTAGCCACATCCGACCGTAGCGATTGATCTTGCGGGCTTCCTGCAAGCCCTTTTGCCCCACGCCGCAGTACAGGTCAATGCGTTTGGTGGTCAGGATGGCGCCGCCCCGGTCCTGGGCAAAAATGATCCGGTAGGTATAGCCTTTCAAACGACCGGCCGCATCCAGGTCGGGTAATTCGGCCAGCAGGGTGCTGCCGATGGGGATGAAGCGTGGATCGACGGCCACGGAATAGCCGGCGGTGAGCGGAAAGAATCCGGCGCCCAGTACTTTTTCATCCACCTCAACGAAAAAAATGTAGGCGCCGCCGCTGCCTTTCACCGAACCGCCAAAGCCGAAGTGTTCGCGCCGTCCGTCGGGAAACTCGATCAGGCAGTTACCCTGCAGTTGGGCGTTGCTTAATTCTTTGCGGCTGCGCAGCCAGGCGACCTCCAGCCCAAGGCCCGCCAGCGCGCCGGCTTCGATGGCGGCAGGGGAAGGAATGCCGGACTTCGGACGCCGCAGCATCGGGACCTGATGGGTTTCGGTCCGCACCCGGCTGGCCTTGATCAGCGGGGTGTAGTATCCGGTGACCCGGATCCGATCGCTCTTGAGGGAGGTTTTCACCTGATAAAAGTCAAACGTTTCGCGCAGGACCGCCGGGTTCAGGAGCTGAATGCCTTCGAGCAATTGTACGGTCTGCAGCATTTCTTTCCGCTGAATACCCGAGGCGCTGCGCTTGCCGGCATCCGCGCGATGCAGGTAGCTGGCCTGTTCGTACAAGGCCTGTAACATGCGGGGATCGAAGGGTATAAAGGGCAGGGTATCCGGATCGGTCAATTCGAGCACTTTGGCGGATACTTTGCGCGGGCTTAGGCTGGTTGCCGGCTCCTTTTCCGCGAAATCGCCCGCCGTCGGCGTAGCCGGTGGAGCGGCTACCAGGGAAGCGGGCGGTGGCGTCTCACTGCGTGTTCCATTCCAAATGACTGCAAAGCAGAGCATTAGCAACAGGGAGTCGAGCAGGATAATGCGTTTTGAAAACTGCATACAGGACGGGGGCCGCAGCTGGCGTTTTTCGTTCAAACAAATGTAACAAATTTATCAAGGTTGTTCCCGCAGCCTACAAAAATCGGCGAGCGCTGCCGGCTAAAAAAAAGAGGACACCATGATGGTGTCCCCTTTTTTCTGCTGTTTGTTGTTCCGATTGGAAATATAACTGCCACTCGTTGGACAGTCTGATTTGTTCATAGTATTCTAATCGTAGGCCAGTGTTCAGTCGAACGACTGGTTGGCCATATTGGCGACGTTGACCATAATCTGGTACTCCTGCGGCGTCAGATTGTCCATACAGAAGTTGATCGGGTTCACCGGGTTGCCTTTGTGGTGCACTTCGTAGTGCAGGTGCGGGGCGGTCGAAAGTCCGGTGTCGCCCACCTCGCCAATCTTCTGGCCTTTTTTCACGGTCTCGCCGGCACGGACCACAATCCGGTTCATGTGGCCATAAAGCGTCTCGTAACCGTAACCGTGACTGATTTTTACGCAGTTGCCGTAGCCTTGGTGCCAGCCGGTTTCCACCACGACTCCGTCGCCGGTGGATTGGATGGCGGTACCGATGCGCGCGGGAAAATCAAGTCCGGCGTGAAATTTTTTGATCTTGTAAATGGGGTGGATGCGGTAGCCGAATCCGGAGAGCGTACCGATGCTCTTCTGCAGTTTGTCTTCCCGGACGGGCTTCACGCTGGGCAGGGAAGCCAGCATTTTCGACTGGTTGTTGGCCAGTCGCTGGAGCGTATCGAGCGATTCGCTCTGCATCATTAACTGGCGGCTGAGCAGGTCAACCTTTTCCAGGGAGGCGGCTACTACGTCGCCGCTGTATTTGAAGGCCGAAAGTTCCGGGTGAACTTCGTGGCCGCCGACGCCGGCAAACCACACATCTTCGTCGATCGGGTTCATCCCGAAAACGGCGCGGTGCACGTTGGCATCACGCTCCTGCACGTTGTGCAGCACTTTGGCCATTACCTCCACCTGGCCGTTGAGTTGGCCGTACTTGTATTCCATCTGCTCTATTTCCCGCACCAGCTCTTTTTCGCGTGGCGAAGGGAAAATGGTGTAGAGCACTGCCAGCAAAGCAAAGGAGGTCAGGACTACGACGGAAAAAAACCCGAAGGCTTGCCAGATTTTCGTTTTAAAAGGGACTACGACTTTTTCGTAGCTAAGGGTATGAATGTTGTAAACAAACTTTGCTTTCCTGCCCATTATTTAATTTTTTACCAGGCGAATCAATCATGGCAGAGCCTCTTACTGCAGAGGATGCCTCTTTTCCGAAGATGTACTGGCGGACGAAGGATGGATTAAAACCACACGCTGGGTGTGAGATGTTCGGAATGTGCTGCCTCGTTCGCTTAAGAATCTCCTGGCTTGTTAGTTAACTGCTCGGTTTTGAGGATTTCTGGGGGTGCACAAATGTAGAACGGCGAAAAACGCTAACCAAACTTTCGGGCTATTTTTCCATTGTAAGCCCCATTCAGGGCAAAAAATGGGCCTAAATGGGCAATTTTAAAAGTCATTTAGCCGTCAAAAGCCCTATTAAATCTTTTCATGGGTCTTCCGCGAGGTCCAGAATCATGATCTTCTGCCATATTTTTGCCGACAGCCCCTGGGCCAGCAGTTCCAGATCATTCACCGCACTCAGCACGACCGGATCGTCCATGTTCTGGGCGAAAAGGGCGGCAATTTTGGCATTCAGGGCCAGCAGTTCGGAACAATAGTCCAGGTAGCGCGTCAGCTGATGCCGGTCCAAATTGCGCGCCGGCGACGATTGTGTATCCTGTAGTTCCGCCAGCAAATGTGCCGGATCCTTGGTGAGCTGGTGCATATCGACTACGTGGGCAATGCTGCGCAGTTGATGTAATGCCTGTAGTGCCGCCCGCCTTTTCAACCGGGTCTCCAGGCCAATCAACGAGTACAGGGCCAGCCCCAGAAAAATCAGTTCGTTGATGGCCGATTCCGAAGCCTGCAGCAAATCGGGCACCAGCTTGGGGTCGAAAGTGAAATGCCTGCCGAGCTGCCACAGCGCCCAGACCACCAGACAGACAATCAAGGTGCCTGCCGTCAGGGAGACTACCCGAACCGGCCAGATCGGGGAACGTAAGCGTCGGGCCACAACATCCGCTTCGCCGGCCAGCTGCCGGAACTCCCGGCAGACCCGTTGCAAACCGGAGTCCGGAAAACGATCCCCGATGCGCTGCTCCAGTTTTTCAATGGTCACCAGGATCAGCTCGGAACGCAGCTCGGTAAATTTGCCGCCGACGGTTATTTTGCCGGAAAAAGAAAAAAGCGAAGCGAGGAAGGGCATGGTTAATTGTAGATCGGCAGGAAACTGTACTCCTTGCCGAAGCGGAGCATTTGCTGGACGAAGTCGGTCTCCCTTTCCACCTTCACTTCCGTGATGTTACCATTCGCATCTTTGGTAACCACGAATTTGGGTTGCACAAATCCGCTGTACGCTTTGGTTGGCAGACTGGCGTAGCGGCTTTTCACCTGTTTTACCGTCTCGGCATCGGTTTTCACGCCGTAGCCCACTACCAAAGCGCGGCCTGCTGTGTAGTCGCCTTCCGATATGATCCGTTGCAATTCGGATAGGAGCTGACCGAATAAGACGCGCAGTTTGACGTAATCGCGTATATCGTAATAGACCTTGCCGTTCCGGACCACTTTGACAATGACGCTGTCGGCCTGGCCTTTTTCAAAAGCCCAGGCCCCGATCAGCTGGCGGTTGCGCATGTGGTCTTCCTCGATATCGCTGCCCGGTTGCAGACGGCGCAGCTGGGTCAGCAGGCCATTGCGGATGTACTGGTCGTATTCGGCCTTGTAGGCGTTGGGGTCGGGCAGCACGCCCCACTCCACTAACTTCGGATCGGGCATGTAGTACAGGGCCACCAGATCGGCGCGTCCTTCCTCCAGGGTGCTGGCGTATTGCTTGAGGGTCACGTTGGGCTTCGGCACACCGGGTTTGATCTGGCCGCTGGCATGACCGATCACCTCGTGCAGGGCGGTATGCATTTTACCGCAGACCTCGGCGTATTTTTTGGCCATTTCCACTTCTTCCGGATCATGGGCGAATTCAATAGTCGCCAGCGCGCCGCCGGCTTTGGCATACGCATTTTCGATGTTGTTGAGGCTGATGGACTTGGAACCCAGTTCCCGGATCCAATTGGAATTTGGCAGGTTCACGCCGATGGGAGTCGAGGGTGCGCTGTCGCCACCTTCCATCGCCACGTTGATCACGCGGTACGAAACGCCGGTTACGCTTTTCTTTTTGTAAGCGGCCGGGATCGTGCTGTTGTCTTCGAAGTACTGGGCACGCTGGCTGATGATGCTCATTTTCTCGGTGGCTTCGGGATCGTTGTATTGCACAATGGCTTCGTAGTCCCCCTTGTAGCCCAGGGGATCGTGGTATACCTCGATGAAACCATTGATAAAATCAATGCTGCTGCTGGTATCCTTTACCCAGGCAATGTTGTAGGCATCAAACGTTTTGAGATCCCCCGTCCGGTAATAGTCCACGAGCAGCGTGATGGCTTTTTTTTGCTGGTCGTTCTCCGCGAAAGGAATGGCTTTTTCCAGGTTGGTGACGATTTTGTCGATGGCTGCGCCGTACATATTGCCCTGTCCGGCCCGCCACACTATTTCCGATAGGGAGCCGTCGGCATTGGCGACCAGCTTGGTATTCAGGCCGACCATGGGTGGATTTTTACCGGCCTTCTTGAGCTGCTGCTTGTAATACTTGTCTACCTCGGCGGCGCCGACGTTTTCATAAAAATTGACGGCGGAGCTGCGCACCAAGTCTACCCCTTCCTCTTTGTTGGTGCGTTTGGCCAGTACGGCCGGATCGAACATGACAGGGATGAGTTTCGTCAGCAGGCCGTCGGCGTTTTCCTGGGGCTGCAGGGGCAAAGTAGCCGGATCGCTGTTCCGGACCAGTTGGGTAAAATACGCTTGCGTAAATTCCGGAAGAATTTTCGTTTCGCTGTAATGGTGGTGAATGCCGTTGCTGAACCAGACGCGCTTCGCATAAGTGGCGAACGCTTTCCAATCCGCGGTGTTACGGTCGCCTTTAAAACTGGCATGAATGCCCTCCAGCGTTTTGCGCACGGCCAAGTTATGCCTGCAGTGTTGATCGTAGATGATGTCGCGTCCGGCCAATGCCGCTTCGGACAGGTAGTAGATGAATGTTTTTTGGCGCAGGTCCAGTTTGTCGAAGCCCGGCAGTTCGTACCGCAGGATCTGCAGATCGGCGAAAGTATCCAGCAGGATCTGATCATTCGTCGCTACGGGGGCGGGTACGGGTGGTTGCTGGCTGGCGCCCTCCGGGGTTTGGCCACAGGCGCCCAGCAGCAGAAAAGCGGATCCCAGCAGCAGGGCGGCGAACAAGTGGTTATTTTTCATATGCGATGTAGGTGAAATAGTGGTGAGGATATGATTGGTTATTGCTTGATCAGATCGTTCAATTGCGCAAAGAGGGCTTTGACCTGATCATTTACCGGGTACTTGATATCGCCCCAGGTGATCCGTTGCACCATGTCGCCCTCCTGGAACTCCAGGAAACTATAGACGTTACCCGGGTGGTCGAAATTGAGCTTCGCGAGCCCCAGGGCCGCCGCAGTCTCGAATAATTTTTTGGCCTTGCCGGCCTTGGTCTTTTCCAGCTCGGTCATTTTATCATTCTGCTCGGATTGGAAGATCTGGCCGTTTTCGAGCAGGGTAAAGGTGTTTTCCTGGCCGACGAAGCCGCC